>WAKY01000074.1 GCA_015523135.1 Candidatus Aciduliprofundum sp. | reverse complement strand
CGTGGTGGATGTAGAGCACATGCATACCTTATTTCTGGAGACATATATGGTATTGATCCTTTCTGCAAATATTCTAACAAATGAGAAGGTATAAAAATATATATTCAAAAATAATGTCTTTTAAACTTGTAGATTATAAAAATTAATATTGCGCCAACAATATTAAATATACCTTTTAATAAAAACGGAAGAGTTAGAGAGATGCTAACAATTAATCCACTTACAAATAAACCAGAAATACCTGCTATTCTTATAAATCCTGAAAAATAACCATATGCAAGTGTTCTTTTCTCTTTTATAAACCAATCATGTATCAAGATAGGACCTGCAACTGTGTCTATCATATCAATTGTGTTCCATATAAGATATGTGATAAGTATGATATCTATATTGTTAGCTAATGCAAAGATAAAAACAATTATAGAGAGAATAATCCACAATAATATTAAAGAGCGGTAGGGGTTTAATTTATCCACTAAATATCCAGAAAAGAGGGAGCCAAAAGCAATGGTTATTGTCGTCAAAGATGAAAATACCCCATAAAAAAGCACGCCATATCCCTTAATATTTAGAAATAGAGGAATATACCAAGAAAACACGGAGGAGGAAAAACTATCTAAAGAGTAAGCAATTACTAAAAAGATAAATGGTAATATAAAAATTATCCGTGGAAAAACAAATATTTTGGATCTTAAAATTCTTTTACTATTTTTCTTCCTTTCTTTTGTGTTTAACTTAAATAATAGGGGTATTGTTGATACAATTCCAAGAGAACCTAAGATCAAGGACACATAAAATAAATTTTTATAGTATAGATATGCTCCTACTGGCAGAAGTAAAGCAGGGAAAAGAGAAGGTAAAAATCGTTGAACGAACATATATGTAAAGCCTCTTCTTTTATTTGTTTGTTCAACTACAAACATAGATTTTGCAGGTACAACTAAACCGGTCCCAAATGAACCTATAACAACTCCATATATATAATAAGAAGTTAAAAACATGATGGGCCAAAGGGAAAACATCAGATATCCAATCATTATGTCATATTTTATACCAACTACTGTTGAAAGTCTTCCACCAAAAAATCTTCCTAAGGCATTTGCCAATCCACTAAATCCATAGATTACGCCAATCATAAAACCACTCAAGTGAACGCTTTTGAAAAAATAAGGTAGGAACATAATCCATAATGAGTTTGCAGAAACAAAAACTGTGTTTATGATGGTAATAATCTTTAGATTTCTATTGAGAAAGTTTGTCACCTTTGCAGCACTCCTGAAAAATTCTGAAAAATTAAAATTAAAGAGTTTCAAATTTGTACTTCGGAGGATTACCAAGTGCATTTAGCGCAAGCTTCAAAGCTTCTTCTTTCTTCATATCCTCTTTGTATCCCTTTGCCAAATTTCCCATAATATCTTTCTCTTCATCTCCTATTGCCCAGTAGTTTGCAAAATGATAGCTGCCTGAGGGATCAAAAACTGCTATCTTTTTCTCTTTTTTAAATCCAACCATTACGCTTGCCCCTAGGGGTCTATAGTCCATTTTAGTTGTAAATTCCCAGAATATTTTGGAAATCTCAAAAAGGACATCTTGCATATCTCCTTTCATTTCCCTTATTTTGCTCATAACATACAAGCCATCAGCTGCAAGGCCTGCAAAGGTTGCTATAATCTCTCCGTTTGAATATATTTTATCCGCATATTCAGTATTTCCATTATTCAAATCTGGATACACAAATAGTATACCAGAAGAATAAGTAATTGCCACCACAGGTACGCCTCTCAAAGATGCTTCCTTTGCATATTCCAACTGGTATATCCTACCTTCTGGAGAGAACATAAGCTTGGAATCGTAGTCTTTGGCCACAGAGGATATTTCTTCAAGGTACTCCATAAGGGCCGCCCTAAAAAGCTCAGCCTTGGAAGAGAACATTCCCGTACGCACTAAAGAATCAAGATACCTATCCACTTTATCCGGTATTACTATTCTTATCTCACTCATACATAATACCTCCTTTTTATTGGCTAAATCATGTATATTTTATGTATTTATTTAAATCTTTCGCAAATTTGCATCTGTAAGAAAATAATTTATAGCATCCTTTATTTCCTATTTCTCGGTGATTGGATGGATTTAGATGGGATAATTGATTGGGCAAATAAGAATATAAAGGCAGAGTATGTGGAGATAAGAGGTGAAGAGTTATCAAAATTAAACATAGAGCTTAAGGATGGCACATTTTCAACTTTCACATCTTTGAAGTCCTCGGGCTTTGGAATTCGTGTCTTAGCCGAGGGTGCTTGGGGATTCTCTTCCACAACAAAGATTGATGAGCTAAAAGATGCAATAGAAAAAGCCTACAAGATGGCTAAAGCTGCATCCGTGGGAAGATATGAGAAGATTAAACTTGCAGATATCAAGATTGTTGAAGATGAAGTTAAGAGCAAGATGAAGATAAAGCCAGAAGAGGTGGATGTTCAAGAGAAAGTTAAAAAAATGAAAGAATTGGAGAAAGAATTGAAGAAGGATAAAAATGTTAAATCAACTAGGATAACTTATCAAGATACTTCGGGCACTAAAGTTCTATACACATCAGAAGGAACAAAGATAGTATGGGATATGGGCTATGTTTGGCAGTACATTTGGGCTACTGGAAAGAATGAGAAGGGCATGGCTGCCGCTAGGGATGAAATAGGCAGCGTTGATATGGGCTGGGAATTATTCCAAGAGGAGAATACCGATAAAGTTTCTAAAAGAGTCCTTAAAAAATTGAATGCCCAGTTGAATGGTATCTCGCCCAAGAGGGGTGAATATCCAGTTGTGGCAGGGCCAATAATAGTTGGAATAATTGCACATGAGGCCTTGGGGCACTTGGCAGAAGCTGACCTGACGATAAATTCCCCCTTTAGAGATTTAATAGGAAAGCAAATTGCTCCGGAGTTTGTGAATATGAGTGATAGAATCGTTGAAAATGGGTTTGGCAACAATGTTTACGATGATGAGGGCACAAAAATCAAGGATGTGCACATAATAAAAGATGGCATTCTAACGGAAATTATGCTAAACAGGGAGTATGCTGCTCGCTGGGAAATGGAGCCAAATGGTCATGCAAGAGCTGAGAATTACACCGTGCCACCGATAATAAGAATGCGCAACACAGTATTTGAAAGGGGAGACCATAGCTTTGAAGAATTGCTTGAAGGTATAAAATTCGGCTATTACCTCCTGGATTTCCGTGGCGGCCAAGCGGAACTAAACTCATCTTTCCAAGTAGGCGTGCAAGAAGGGTACATAATCCGCAATGGAGAGCTTGCAGAGAGCATAAAGGACACGAGTATTAGCGGAATTGCCATAAATGCATTAAAGCAGATAAGTGCCGTTGGCAAGGATTTTGGAATAGAGATGGGACGCTGTGGAAAGGGTCAAACAGCATTTGTTAGCTCAGGAGGCCCGCATATGAGATTTGATAAGGGTATAGTGGTAGGTGGTCAGCAATGAATCTTATAAATTATGGTGAGAAATTTTTTGACGAGGTTGAAATTGCAAAATACAAGAGGAAAGAGGTATCAGTGGAAGTAGAGCTCAATCAGATTTCCATGTCTAGCACGGGGAATAGGGCAGTAACGGTAATAAGGGGAATTAAAGATAAAAAGCTTGGAATTTTCATAGTTGATAGCGATGATGAGGGAGAGATAAAGAAGGGAATTGAGCAAGCTGCCAAGAATGCAATGGCAAACGAGAAAGATGAAAAATGGATGAACTTGCCAAAGGTGCAGAAATACAATGCTCCAAATATAGAGATAAATTACGAGATCAAAGATGCCAGCCCAGATTTCTTTGTGAATCTTTTAAATGAGGCAATTAAAGATGTTAGGGCGAGGGATGAGAGGGCGATGGTTGCAGGTGGTGCTGCTGGCTCCTCTTGGCTTGAGATGAGAATTTCAAATTCTCATGGAATTGATATTATGCAAGAGTTTGGCTCTACATTTATGTACCTCTATGTTGCAGGGCGTATGGGTAATTCTGTCACTCCGGGAATTATGGATTTTGATGTAAGAAGAGATATGCAGCTTGACAAGGATTTCATAGTTTCTTCAATTCTTGAGAAATTGAAGTATGCTTACAATACGAAGAAGAGTGATAAGAATGTGGAAAATGTAATAATAGAGCCCTTGGCCCTTGCAGAGCTTCTATATTTCACCTTAATTCCAGCAATAAGTGGGGAGAGAAAGGTTAAAAATACAACACCACTAAGCGATAAAGTTGGACAAAATGTTCTGGATGAGAAGATAACAATCTACGATGACCCGTGGCATCCAATGAGCACAAATCCAATAATTGCGGATGATGAAGGAGTTGCTGCAAGAGTGAATAGAATATTTGAGAATGGAGTTTTCAATGGATTTTTATGGGACAATTACTGGGGAAATATAAGTGGCGAGGGAAGCACTGGAAATGGTACAAGAAATCTATCCACAGGAGGAATAGGAATTGGAGTGCACAATCTCGTTATAGAGGGCGGAAAGAAGAGCAAGGAAGAGCTGATAGGGAATATAGAAGATGGCTTTCTAGTTTCAGGATTTCAGGGTGCTCATTCAAGCAATCCAGATACTGGAGATTTTTCGGTGGTAGCAAATCCAGCATTCAAAATAGAGAATGGTAAAATTGTTGGCTCAACGGTATTTATGCTCTCGGGCAATGTGTATTCACTCCTTGGAAATGTGGCAGATATATCCAGAGAGCAGAGAAAGATAGTTATGATGGGTAATGGTGTTATACCTCATATGGTATTTGAAAATCTAAAAATAGCATCGGTAAGTAGATGAAAATGAAAGCAATTTATGCAATTTTAGGAATCCTTCTCTTACTCTTTCTTCCAATCGCCTCCGCATCCACCATAAATTTTGAAGTTAGTTCTCCAAAAATCACAGATAAATTCGTGGACTATGATATATCAAAGGTATCAGGGCTAGAAAATACAACTACTGTAGAAATTACCATAGAAGTTTGGGGAATGATCAATGTTGTGCCGCAAAAAGGATACATAAAAGAGTACGATGTTAATATCACCACCAATGCCTATTATGTACATTGTTTCTTGGTGACTAACAACGGCTCTAAGCCTCTGGGCTATGTTATGCTGGAAAATAAACCGTATATTGTGAATTACACAATAAATACATCCCAGTTAACTTGGCTTGTGCCCAAGGTATTCTTTGATAATATAACGGGTAATTATACAGTAAATGCTTACGCAGGCATAGCAGATTTATCCAAGCAAGAATTCATATTCCTTGACCACGCAGTTTATCCACCACCGCCTGTTGAGGAGAGTGAGGGCATTCCATACGAGTATTACCTTCTCACCGCTGCAACTGTATTCGCTCTGGGAATAGTAATCTATCTGGAGATAAAAAGAATTAAGGCAAAGAAATAAATTTTTTAACAAGCCCTCCATTCTCCATTTATGATTGAAATAAATGGTGAGGATTTAAAAATTGAAGATGTTGTTAAGGTTGCAAGATTTGGAGAGAAAGTGAAAATTGCAGAGTCATCAATTCCTAAAGTTTTGAAATCACGAGATGTTATTGAGAATATTTTGAAGGAAGAAAAAGTTGTATATGGAATAAACACCGGATTGGGAGAATTAGTAAGAGTAAGGATACCAAAGGATAAATCGAGGGAATTGCAGCTCAATTTGGTTAGAAGCCACGCTTCTGGAGTTGGAAGATATATGGATGATGAAATTGTTAGAGCTGCCATGCTCATTAGAGCAAATAGCCTCTTAAAGGGATTTTCAGGTGTGAGATTGGAAGTAATAAAAATGCTGGTAGATATGTTAAATTCCAACATAATCCCATTAGTTCCAAAATTCGGAAGTGTTGGAGCTAGCGGTGATTTAGCTCCTCTGGCCCACATAGCCCTTGTTATGCTCGACGAGGGTTATGCAAAATATAATGGGGAGGTTATGAAAGGGGAAGAAGCTTTAAAATTAGCAGGTTTAAAGCCCTTAAAGCTTGAGGAGAGAGAAGGGCTCGCGCTTTTAAATGGAACTGCAGTTATGGCTGCCTATGGAAGCATTGCCATTTACGATTCATACGAGATTATGAAAAATGCAATTCTAAGCGCAACTATGAGCTTTGAAGCTTTGAAGGGCACAGATAAGGCATTGGATGATAGAATTATGAAAGCGAGAGCGCATCCGGGGCAGATAAAAATTGCAAAGATTATGAGAGAACTGCTAAAAGATAGTAAGATAACCGAGAAGGTAAGAGAAGAGAAGGTGCAAGATGCTTATACCCTCAGATGTTTGCCCCAAGTTTATGGAGCAGTTCTAGATACTATTGAGTATGCGAGAAGTGTGATGGAAAGAGAAATTAATTCCGCTACGGATAATCCCTTAGTTTTTGATGAGCCAATCTCGGGCGGGAATTTTCATGGAGAGCCAATAGCTCTAGTTATGGACTTCTTGGCAATCGCGCTAACGGATTTAGGCAATATGGTTGAAAGGCGTATAGCTAGGCTTGTAGATTCAAAATTAAGTGGCTTGCCAGCATTCTTGATAGAGAACAGCGGCACAAATTCGGGGCTTATGATTCCTCAATACACGGCAGCAGCACTTTGCAACAGGAATAAGATTTTGGCGCATCCTGCTAGCGCAGATAGCATACCCACAAGTGCAAATCAGGAGGACCATGTGAGTATGGGCATGAACGCAGCTCAAAAATTGAGAGAGATAGTTGAGAATGTAAAATACATAATTGCAATAGAATATCTATGCGCAAATCAGGCACTCCACATTTCTGGTTATTCAGCGCAATCTGTGAAAAAAGCCATGGATGCAATAAACATTGAAAAATTCACCCGCGATGAAATATTCTCGTACTACATTGAGGAAATAAAGAGAAAGATAGATATGGGCGAGATAACAAAGGAAATAGAAGGGCTCAACCTATATCCCTAAGCCTTTTCTTTATCTCTTTAACATCAAGCTCTGTGACCGCCAGGGGTATCTCTTCAATTGTTGCAAGTTTTATGGCGAGCTCATCAACCTTGTGGGGCTTAACATAAACAACTGCGCTTGGCTTGAGTGGGTGAGCACGAATAGCAACCATTGGAGAGCGCCCATAATGAACTTCTGTAAATATTAAAGCCCTATCAATACTCCACCCATAAACCCTTAGATAATCAAAAGAGCTGTAGTGGAGAATTGCCTTCAAGCTATCCAAAATCGTATAGCCATAAATTTGCCTTTTAAACTCCCCCTCATTTGTTATCTTCGCATCAATTATCTCCATAAAATCCTCTACGCTCATCTGATAAGGAAATTCTCTCATATCTAAAATTGCCTCTTCTCCGTAAGTGGATGAGAGTTGCTTTATCTTCTCTCCACCCCTCGCTTCATCTATTTCAATTAATGCATTTACAAATTTTCTAACAGTTCCAACTCCAGGAGATTTTCTTCTACCACTTTCATAATCACTTATAACGGAGGAGGACATACCCAAATACCTTGCCAATTCCTGCTGTGATATATTAAACATCTCTCTCCACTTTCTCATAGTAGCTCCGGGTTTTGGGGATAAAACAATCTCTCCTGCTATCTTCTCTCGCAGTTCCATAGGAATCCATGAGTGCATAAAATTTAAAACTTGCCTCCAAAAGGATAAATAGTAGCTTGTGCATGAGTATGCAAATGGGTCATTTCAAAAATTTTGGCGAAGATCTTCGCACAATCCTTAGTGGAAATATTGGAGTTTTATTTACTACTTGGCTCCTCCTTAATTTTGGAAACAGCATTGTTATGAGGTTCAATGGCATTTACTTCTCGGCCCTTGGTGCAAGCGATGTTATTCTTGGGCTTATGGGTTCTTTGACCTTCGGTATGATGGCTCTGCTTCAAATTCCAGGTGGATATTTAGCGGATGCTTATGGAAGAAGAAGAATAATTGTGATTTTCACAACGGTTATGGCTTTTTCAACTCTAATATTCGCCATAGCACCCTCTTGGCAGTGGATTGTAGTAGGATTAATAATATCCAATGTTGCCTTGCTTTATCAACCAGCGTTATTCTCCATAATGATGGATTCACTCCCAGAAAAAAGAAGGGCTGAAGGATTTGCTATAACAAACATATCAATGATTCCAGCCATATTTGGGCCAATAATTGGTGGATTTTTGATTTATAAATATGGAGTGGTTCCGGGGATGAGAATAGGATATTTTGCACTCTTTGCATTCTCCCTTACATCTGCTTTTATAAGATTAAAACTCAAAGAGACAATAAAGGTAAAAAAGGAGCATAGAAAAAGATTTTTAGAGAGCTTTAAGATTTTGAGAGAGATAAAATCTAGGGCAAAAGGATTGCTCATAATAAATATGCTTTTATCCTCAGCAGGAGGAATGCTTGGATATTTCATAGTCAAATACGCCTATACTTACACCTCCTCATTGATTTACGGAATTGCAATGGGCTTGATTACAATTATAGTTGTAGTTGTCGGCATACCTGTGGGCAAAAAGGCAGATCTTTTAGGCAAGGAGAAATTCTTCGCACTTGGCATATTCCTAGCTGCAATATCTATTTTCATATTCATAATTCCTTCAGTCATGGCGTTGTTCATCTATGCAATATTGACAGGCTCAGCCCAAGCGATAATGCAACCATCAAGCAATGGGCTAATTGCAGATTATGTGGGCATAGAGAATAGAGGGAGGTACACTGGAGTATTTTTATTCTTATCATATATAGCTGCTATGATATTCAGCGCAATTGGCGGTTATATTTACCATATGCATCCTGCCTTATTGTTCACCCTTTCAGGAGTACTATACCTCATAGCCGGAGCCACTGCAATGTTTGTATTTCTCAAATTTAAATGAAATATTAGCTTAGAAAATTAGATATAGGGTTAAGGATTTACTATTTCGTAATGATTGCCACAAGAGAGAGGTGCAAGACCGGAATCGAAGAGTTAGATAGCATATTGAATGGGGGTATCCCTAGGGGCAATACCGTACTAATAACTGGCTCTTGCGGAACTGGAAAAACTACACTTAGCTTGGAATTTTTGACTCGCGGCGCGCTCATGGGTGAGAGGTCAATGTACATCTCTGTCACAGAAGTACCAGAGAAATTGATTGAAAATATGAACACTTACGAATTTTTTGATATGAATTTAGTTAAAGAGAAGAAACTTATATTTGTAGATTTGCAGGAGATTTATGTAAAGT
>WAKY01000073.1 GCA_015523135.1 Candidatus Aciduliprofundum sp. | reverse complement strand
TTTAAGGATTCACATTAAGCCCTATGGATTTTGCAGCTATAGAGCGTAAATGGCAGAGAAAATGGCAAGAGGACAAGATATTTGAGCCGAGAGTTGAAAATAAAAAGAAATTCTTCATAACTGTGCCCTATCCTTATATGTCAGGCTCTTTACATATTGGGCATGGTAGGACATTTACCATGGGTGATATAATAGCTCGTTTTAAGAGATTACAGGGCTACAATGTTCTCTTTCCCATGGCTTTTCATGTGACTGGCACTCCTGTTCTTGCTATTGCAGATGCCATAAAGGCTGGGGATGAGAGAGTAATCCAACTATACAAGGATTATGTGAGAATATACGAGGATGACGAGGAAAAGGTTGAGGAAATCGTCAAATCTTTCGTTGAGCCTGAGAATATAGCAAAGTATTTTGCAGAAAAGACCCAGCAGGATTTTATTGGGATGGGTTATAGTATTGACTGGCGCAGGAAATTTCATACTGCTGAGCCAATTTACAATAAATTTGTAGAATGGCAATTCAAGAAATTGTACGATAAAGGGGTAATAAAAAAGGGAAAATATCCTATAACATACAGTATAGAGGATGGAAATCCTGTGGGAGAGGATGATATTGAGGACGGAGATATAAATAAAGTATCCATAATGGAATTCACAGCCATAAAATTTCAGTTTGAGGATAGTTATTTAGTTGCAGCCACATTGAGGCCTGAGACTATATTTGGTGTAACAAATTTATGGTTAAATCCAAATGCTACCTATTGCAAAGTTAAAGTTGGGGATGAAATTTGGTACATCTCAAAGGAGGCTGCGGAGAAGTTAAAGTATCAAAAGGAAGATGTTAGTGTTGAAGAATGTGTATTGGGCGAGAGATTCATAGGAAAATATGTGAAAGAGCCCGTGGAAGGAAGGAAAATACCAATTTTGCCTGCGGAGTTTGTGGATCCTGATAATGCCACAGGTGTGGTTTATTCTGTGCCTGCTCATGCACCCTACGATTATCAAGCCCTTGTGGATTTGCGGAAAAATGAAGAATATTTGAAAAGATTTGGATTGAGCAAAAGGGATGTGGAGATAGAGCCAATAAAGATAATTGATATAAAAGGTTATGATATGCCCGCCAGGGATATATGCGAGAAAATGGGAATAAAAGACCAGAATGATCCAAGATTAGAAGAGGCAACACAGATAATTTACAAGGATGAATTTTATTCTGGTATCTTAAATGAGAAATGCAAGCAGTTTGCTGGTATAAAAATAAATGAGATAAAGGATGAAGTGAAGAACTGGCTCAAAAGTTTAGGCAAGGCAGATGTGTTCTATGAAACATCCCGCAAGGCAGTTACAAGGAATGGACACAAGGTCATAGTTGCGGTGCTGCAAGAGCAGTGGTTCATAGATTACACGCCATCTTGGTGGAAAGAGCTTGGGCACAAGCTTGTGGATAACATGCTTTTCTATCCTCCAAAATACAAGGGAATAATGCATGGCATAATTGACTGGCTTGAAAAGAGGCCCTGTGCAAGGAAAAGAGGCCTAGGCACGAGATTTCCTTGGAACAAAGAGTGGATAATTGAGAGCTTGAGTGATTCTACAATCTATATGGCAATGTACACGATAGCGCATATAATTAGAAGGGAGAATATAAAGCCAGAGCAATTAAGAGAAGAGTTCTTTGATTATGTTTTCCTTGGAAAGGGCAAAGCTTCAGAAGTTGCAAAGTTAACAGGAATAAAGGAGGATGTAATTGAGGAGATGCGAACTGAATTTTCATACTGGTATCCAAATGATGAGAGGCACACGGCTCCTCCGCATCTGAGTAATCATCTTGCATTCTTCATTATGCACCATGCAGCCATATTTCCAGAAGAGTACTGGCCTCGGGCTATAACCCTTAATGGCTTAATGATTCGTGAAGGCGCAAAGATATCTAAGAGCAAGGGAAATGTTATACCTCTAGCGCATGTGGCTGATAAATACGGAGTGGATTTATTCCGTCTTTACTGTGCTGTAAATGCTGATCTAGATAGCGTTGTGGACTGGAGAGAGAGCGAGATTGCATCTTTGAGGAGAAGATTTGTGCAATTTGTGAATATCTTAGATGAAAGTGTTAATGCAGAGCCATTGAAAGAGTATGACTGGTACGATAAATGGCTTCTTTCAAAGTTTTACAGGAGATTGAAAGAAAGCGTTGCTCTATTTGATACTTTCAGAATAAGAGATGCTATGATTAACATGCTCTTCCATTTTATGAACGATGTAAAAGAGTATGAGAATTTTGCAGGCACAGAAAGGAGAAAAAGCATTATAAGAAATATTATGGATGAATGGCTTTTAATACTTTCCCCTGTAATACCACACATATGCGAAGAGTATTGGCATAAGATAGGACATAATACTTACATCTCTTTAGAGAATTTGCCGGAAATAAAGGAAGAATACATTAACGAGGAGATTGAAGCGGAGAAGGACTATCTTGATTCTGTCATATCTGATATTGAAGAGATAATAAAGGTTGCAAAAATTCAGCCGCATAAAATATACATATACACTGCAGAGCTATGGAAATGGGATATTTTCCGTGCCATAAAAGATGTTTCGCCGAAGGAAGCGATAAAAGAAGCTATGAAAATCAGGAAGGACAAGAGCACTGTTGATTTCGTGAAAAGATTGCTAAAGGAGAAGATTAGATTTGTGGAGATTGATGAGAATGCATTGCTAGAAAGAGAGAAACAAAAGATAGAGAGCATTCTTGGTGCTCCTATAGTGATAAATCCAGATTACGATCCAAAGAGCAAGAGAAAATACGCTTTACCTCTAAAACCTGCCATATACATTGAGTAGAGGGCAGGTCGGGATTCGAACCCGAGTAAACGGGATCTGCAGTCCCGCGCATAACCTCTCTGCCACCTGCCCGTAACCTTGCATAGAGTTCTTGTTTATTAGATTTTCTCCTTCTTGTAAACTTCTTTTCCCTTTACATATGTGACCATTATATTCCTATCATCTCCAAGATAGATAAGCGAGGATAGCAATTCTCTCGTATCTAAATCATCAAAATTCTCCAGAGATACAACTACAAAATCTGCCCATTTACCCGCTTCTAAAGAGCCCGTTATTTTATCAAAGCCCAAGCTCTTTGCTCCACCTAGAGTGATGTAGTAAAAAGCTTCTTCTGGAGATATTGGATTTGAGTAAGAAGCATCTCTTGCAACTTCAAGCATTGAGAAATACGGACCTGCTGCAATATCCGAGCCAAATCCAACCCTCAATCCATATCTCTTCATAGAATCCATGCTCATAATTCCGCTATGCAGGAAGAAGTTTGAAGATGGACAGTGTGTTATGCTCGCATTCTCCTCCTTTATTATTTTTAATTCCTCATTATTTAAATGCACTCCGTGGGCGAGTATAGTTCTTTCTCCTAGTAATCCCGCATGCTTGTACACTTCTGCATAATTTTTGAAATCTGGATTCAATTTTAACACTTCTTCTATTTCCTTTTCTTGCTCAGATATGTGAGTTTGTATGTACAAATTTTCCTCTTTTGCTATATTTGCAAGAGTTTTCATTAGATCCATACTGCAAGACACTGCAAATCTTGGAGTTACTGCGTAATAAAGCATGTCATTGTATCCGTGCCATTTCTCTGCCAGTTCCCTTGTATCTCTCTCTGCCTTTTCCGAGCTAATTTTCAATTCTTCTGGCACATTCGTATCCATCATAACTTGCCCCATAATCACCCTTAGCCCCATTTTAGAAGCTTCTTGAAACGCTATATCTGTCGCATTTTTGAATGGTGATGAGAAAACTGCTGCGGTGGTAGTTCCATTCTTTGCAAGCTCTTTGAAGAATCTTCGTGCTGCATCCCTTGCATATTCCTCATCTCTAAATCTCATCTCTGTAGGAAATATGTATCTTTCAAGCCATTCTATCAAGTCTGGACACCATTTGGCACGAGCATCAATCTGGGCTAGATGAGTATGGGCATCAACGAATCCCGGAAGGATAATATAATCACTATAATCTACAAAACTCTCCTGCTTTTTATTTGTTATTCTCACTATTTTCCCATCTTCAACTATCAAGTAATGATTTTTGAAATCCTTAAGCTCTCCATTGTAGTATGTGATTATCCTGGATAGATACGTGTGCCTCATTCAAATCCCAAGAGCGATATGATTTTCAAATATAATATTTTCCCAGCTTGAAACTAACCTAAAATCTAAAATAGTGGAAATCAATATCTGCATAGTATAAAGGAGATGATATTATGGGAGTTTTAAAAGAAACTGGTCCAATAGAATATTCAAAGGGTTTGGAAGGTGTTATAGCTGCACTGTCATCAATTAGCGCTATTGATGGCATGAACGGAAAATTGATTTATAGAGGTATTCCAATAGAAATGCTTGCAAAGTATTCCACATACGAAGAAACCGCTTATTTGCTCTTATACGGAGAGCTCCCCACAAAGAATGCATTAGAAAAATTCTCTTCAGAGATGAGAGAACTTAGAGTACTTCCTAAGAAGGTTGAAGAATGTATTGTAGAGTTACCTCCCAATCCACATCCTATGGATATTTTAAAGGTTGCGTTGGCTCATTCTGCTCTTTATGATCCAGATCGTGATAAATGCTGTCGTGATGGAGTTATGCGTAAGGTAATTAGGATTATAGCTCAGATACCTACAATGATCGCTTATTACCATCGGGCTCGTACAGGACAAAAAGTAGTCCCTCCAGATCCAGAATTGGGCCATGCCGCTAATTTCCTTTATATGCTTCATGGTAAAAAGCCCAATGAGGAGGAGGCGAAAATATTTGATATTGCGCTTATACTGCATGCAGAGCATGGACTAAATGCTTCAACTTTTGCTGCAATGGTAACAGCCTCTACACTTTCTGATATAAATTCTGCAATTCTATCCGCCATTGGAGCTCTCAAAGGTCCGTTGCATGGTGGGGCCAATGAGCGTGTTTTGAAGATGCTGGATGAGATAGGCACACCAGATAAAGCCGAAGAGTACGTTCTAAATGCTTTAAAAGAGAAGCGCCGCATTATGGGATTTGGACACCGTGTTTACAAGACCTATGATCCAAGGGCAAGAATACTTAAAGAATATGCAGAGTATTTATCCAATAAGTACAACGATAGAAAGTACATAGAGATTGGTGAGAGAATAGAGAATATAATGATTCGCGAGCTTGGAAAGAAGGGAATATTCCCAAATGTGGATTTTTACTCAGGAATAGTTTACCAATTTTTAGGCATTCCTCGTGATCTATTCACTCCTGTATTCGCAATGGCCCGCTCAGTTGGCTGGGCTGCTCATGTCTGCGAATACACTGCTCATAACAGGATATTCAGGCCTAGAGCATACTATATAGGTCCAGATTACGTTGAGTATGTGCCCATAGAAAAAAGGAGGTGAAAAATTTGGGGAAAACCATGGCTGAGAAGATAATTGGAGATCATGCAGGAAAAGATGTAAAAGCAGGAGAAATAGTTGTGGCAAAGGTAGATGTGGCAATGGTACAGGATGGTACAGGACCTCTGAGCGTGCAGGTACTCAAGGATATGAATCTTGAAAAAGTTTTTGATAAAGATAACACAGTGCTATTCCTTGATCATGCCACTCCATCACCTAGAAAGGAATTGAGTAATGCACATAAAATACTGAGAGAATTCTCTGAGAAGACTGGTGCTTATCTTTCTGATGTTGGGGAAGGGGTTTGCCATCAGAGACTTGTGGAATCTTGGGCCTCTCCCGGGCAATTAATTGTGGGTGCAGATTCACATACTTGCACTTCTGGAGCACTTGGGGCATTTGCAACAGGAATGGGAAGCACCGATGTGGCTATAGCTTTTGCCTTGGGTAAAGTTTGGCTTCGAGTGCCTGAGACTCATCGGTTCTATATTGAGGGCGATTTTCCAGAGGGAGTTTACTCTAAGGATTTAATTCTCCATATAATTGGCACAATAGGAGCAGATGGAGCTACATATAAATCAATGGAGTTCTACGGGCCCACGATTGATAAGATGAGCATGGAGTCAAGATTCACAATCACGAATATGGCAATAGAAGCTGGAGGCAAGACAGGAATGATAGCCCCTGATGTAACAACAAAGAAGTATCTGGAGGAGATGGGTCGTGGTGAGAAGTACAGGGAGATAAAGAGCGATGATGATGCATGGTTTGAGAAAGAGTATGAATTTAATGTAGATGAGCTTGAACCAACAGTTTCATTTCCTCACACTGTGGATAACACGAGAACGATAAGTGAAGCAAAGAAGATGAATATTCGCATTGATCAAGTTTATATTGGAACTTGCACAAACGGACGCATAGAGGATTTGCGGATAGCGGCTAAAATTATAGACGGAAATAAGGTAAACAAGAAAACAAGGTTAATAGTGATTCCTGCATCTAGGAGGGTGTATATACAAGCACTTAAAGAAGGACTTCTTGAGAAATTTGTTGAGGCTGGAGCAGCAATAGAATCTCCAGGTTGCGGTCCCTGCGTGGGCATACATAAAGGTGTTTTGGCGGATGGGGAAAGAGTGCTTAGCACGCAGAATCGTAACTTCAAAGGAAGAATGGGTAATCCTAATGCTGAAATTTATTTGGGCTCTCCGGCAACTGCAGCTGCAACGGCAATAGAGGGAAAAATCGCTGACCCACGCGATTATCTGTGAGGTGATAAAGATGGAGAGAATAATAAGAGGAAGAGTTTGGAAGTTTGGAGATAATATATCCACAGATCACATCGCTCCCGGACGCTATTTCCATCTTCGCACGAATTTGCCTGAGCTTGCCAAGCATGTTCTTGAGGATGCAGATCCAGAATTTCCAAAGAAGGTAAAGCCTGGAGATATAATCGTTGCTGGCAATAATTTTGGATTGGGCTCATCAAGAGAGCATGCTCCAAGAATAATAAAAATTGCAGGAGTGAGCTGCGTGATAGCAAAGAGCTTTGCTCGCATATTCTACCGTAATGCATTCAATATTGGTCTTCCTTTGCTTACTGCTGATACGGACAAGATTGACGAGGGCGATGAGCTTGAGATAGACCTTGAAAAGGGCTTAATAAAAGATTTAACGAAGGGAGTAGAGTTGCAGAGCACACCGATACCTCCGTTTATGATGCGTCTTCTAGAAGATGGGGGTATTGTAGAGCATATCAAGAAGCATGGAGACTTCAAAGTTGATTAAATAGTCAAAACTTTTTTATTCTTTTAATCTATCCTTCTTTTGAGGGGGTTTAATGAGATTACAGAGTTGGGTGAAGATATTTGTATTGGCCCTAGTTTTTATGGCCATTTTAGCGATCCCTACAGCATCTGCAGTAACAGAGCACAATGGCAGCGAAACCATCCAGGCAAATCAGTACTGGTACTACAAGGTTTATCTCCCAAACGGAGGTGGCGTAGAGTACGAAATAAAAGGAAATAACACAATGAACATCTACTTTTTAGATCAAAAAAATATGGCACTGTATATGGCAGGTCAGAGTTTTACTTATATAGATGCAGGTACATCCCTAAATACGCAGCATGCCAAGATGTACTTTACCATAAGCAACGCTTCTGGAGGAACTTACTACATCGTGGTCGAAAGTGCAGGTAACTGGCCGGTAAGCTTCACATATGATGTGAAATATGGAGAAGATCTTGAAACTTCATTCTTTGACTTCTTTGGAACCACTACTTGCTTAATTAGTGCAGTATTCCTTTTAATATGGCTTGGAGTGCTCATATGGGTTTACAAGGATGCAAAGAGGCGTGGAAAGAGTGGATTGCTTTGGTTCTTAATAGTACTGTTTTTAAACATAATAGGACTGATAATCTGGCTAATAGTGAGACCCAAAAACAGGATAGGATAATATAAAAATAAAAAAATTATTGATTTGTATATTTTTTCCATTTTTCTTCCAGGTTTGGATCTTTGAGGTTTTCAATTACATAATTTGCCATTTCTTCTCCTGTAGCTCCATCAGGATGCCCTGTTACTACTATCTTCTTTTCAAAGGAAGTTGTTATGTCAATAGCCATATTCAGCTTCTTTGCCTCTTCTGTGAATCCAAGATGCTCAAGCATCATAGCTCCCGCTTTAATCATGCTCATTGGATTTGCATATTTTGCTCTCCCCTCTTTGACCATACGCAAAGCTGTGCCATGTATGGCTTCAAACATTGCATATCTCTTCCCAATATTTGCACTTCCCGCAGTCCCTACTCCACCCTGAATTTGTGCTGCCTCATCAGTGAGAATATCTCCATACAAGTTTGGTAGGACTATGACATCAAACTGAGAGCGGCGAGAAGGGTCTATAAGTTTTGCAGTCATTATATCTATAAACCAGTCATCCCATTCTATCTCGGGATAATCTTTAGCTACTTTTTCGGCAATATCTAAAAATAGACCATCCGTCTTTTTCACCACATTTGCCTTTGTTACCACTGTAACCTTCTTTCTACCATTCTTTTTAGCATAATCAAATGCAAGGCGAATTATTCTCTCAGCTCCGGGGGCGGTTATTACCTTGAAATCCATGGCTAGCTCGTTTCCTATCATTACTCCGCGAGAGCCAAGCATATAAGCTCCCTCTGTGTTCTCCCTGAAAAATACCCAGTCAATTCCAAGCTCTGGAACCTTTACAGGCCTGACATTTGCAAACAAATCTAAAGCACGGCGGATTGCTACATTTGCACTTTCAATGTTTGGCCAAGGATCACCCTTCTTTGGCGTTGTGGTTGGCCCCTTCAAAAGAACATGGCATTTCTTAATTTCTTCAAGAACATCATCTGGCACTGCTTGCATATGCTTTACACGATTCTCAATTGTGAGTCCTTCAATTTTTCTAAACTCCACTTTTCCCTCCTCAATTTTATCCTTCAGCAGGAATTCTAGCACTCTCTGCGTCTGCTCAGTTATGTATGGACCTATGCCATCGCCCCCCGCCACACCGATTATTATTGGTTTGAGCTTTGAATAATCTATCCAGTCCCCCTCGTGCTTTATCCTCTCCATTCTCTCAATCTGCTCTCTTAGCAAATTTTCAAAATGTTCCACAGCATTTTTTATATCATCCTCGTACATATTATCACCAAAGGGTAATAATGCTCGGGGTTTTTAAATTTGTGGATAAAAAGAGGAAAAATTATTTTCTCCTTCTGAGAATGTAGATAGCAGCTAATAGCAGTATCGGTATTATCACTAGATTTAGCTCTGGTATTGCTTGGAGAGTTATATCTATCTCCGTATCTGTGCTTAAGCTTCCACTATTCGTACCCTTTCCTTGTGAGCTAGAAGCGTCCACATTGATATTATCTCCGTTTATTCCATTGTAAGTGTACACATCGTATCTTCCATTTGAATCCGTAGTTGTTTGATAAGATGTGCCTAATGTCGTATCATTCACCCACACCGTTGCTCCACTCACTGCATTTCCGCTGGAATCTTTCACATACCCATATATGTGGTACTGGGGTATTCCTGCTTTAATTTGGATATCGTCAAGGTAGAAGCCGGGATAATTGTGCGTGTACTCATCACTCTCAAAGTAGAATATAAAACGCACTTTGTGACCTAGTAAATTTTTGTTCACATTTGGGTTATTTATAGCAGATGTATTGAAAGTTTTAAGTACCCATCCATTAGAAGAGCCACCAAAAATATAGGTATTATTTAATCCTTGATCAGAGGCACATATTCCGTCATACTGACTGGCATTATTGTTTGGATCTAAAAGCCACCATGTACTACCAGAATCGTTTTCAAATGCCATTGTAACTCCATCCCACATACCATTACTATCCTCTTCAAGGTCGTACCAAGCATAAAATGATAGTGTTACCCATGATGCATTTCTAAGATCTATCCAAGGAGTAAGCAGGGCTTGCACCTGTTCATCTACTCCATAATTTCCATTGAGTATAGTACCTATTAAATCGGAACCAGAATGGGCACTAGAGGGACCCACATTAGACGGTGCACCCCACTGCCAAATACTTGGTTCAGAATTACCATTAGAGTAGTTCCACGCTCTTACTTCCCAGTTATATAGCGCATCTGGATTATCGCTATACTCAAAATCATTGGTTCCGCTGAGGGTGAAGTGATAAATATCGCTCCA
>WAKY01000072.1 GCA_015523135.1 Candidatus Aciduliprofundum sp. | reverse complement strand
TTCCTAAATCCATCGGCAAAAGGCTCTATTTCCCTGTAAAATTCAATTTCGATCTGATCCTGATCTGCGTCCACTCTGCCGGGGGTGAATGGAACCTTTACGTCGAATCCCGCATTCTTCGCCGCCTCTTCGATAGCAGCGCATCCGCCGAGAACTATCAGATCAGCGATGGAAACTCTCTTATTGCTTCCTTTCCCCTCATTTTCCTCGTTGAATTCCCGCTGAATCTTTTCGTACACTCCGATGACTTTCTTCAAATCTTCCGGATGGTTTACTTCCCACTGATTAATCGGGTCCAGCCGGATTCTCGCACCGTTTGCGCCGCCTCTCCTGTCAGAATCTCTGTATGTTGATGCCGATGACCATGCGGTGTAAACCAGCTGGGAAATGCTCAACCCGGAATCCATTATCTTCTTTTTCAGTTCTTCTATTTCTTTTTCCCCGATCAGTTCATAATCCCTCGGCGGGAGTGGATCCTGCCATATAAATTCCTCTTCGGGCACATATGGACCCACGTAGCATGATTTAGGTCCCATATCCCTGTGGGTGAGTTTGAACCATGCCCTTGCAAATGCTTTCTCGAACTCCTCTGGATTTTCAAGAAATCTTTTGGCTATCTTGGAGTATATCTGATCAAATTTCAATGCCATATCTGATGTGAGCATCATAGGCTTGTGTTTTTTGTAGGGATCGTGGGCATCGGGGATCATCTCTGGAGCATCCTTTGCGACCCATTGATATTTACCTGCCGGACTTTTTGTCAATTCCCATTCATACTCAAACAGGAATTTGAGGTAGTAGGTGGCAAATCTGGTGGGGGTAAGGGACCAAGTGAGCTCGAAACCTGATGTGAATGTATCGGGCCCCTTTCCACTCTTGTAGTTGAAATCCCAGCCCAGTCCCATTTTGTGGATGGGAGATGACGTGGGATCCCGACCGAGATATTTATCACTCTCTGCGCCATGGCATTTTCCGAATGCATGGCCACCCGCAATAAGAGCAACAGTCTCCTCGTCATTCATACCCATCCTTCTGAAGGCCGTTCTAATTTGCTTGGCCGATTCCACTGGATCAGGGTTTCCTCCGGGGCCCTCAGGATTCACATATATGAGACCCATCTCCGTCGCCGCATACGGCCTTTCAAGTTCTCCTTTTTTCACGCGCTTGCTTGTGAGCATCTCTTCCTCGGGACCCCAGTCTGGACTCTCGTCCGGCTCATATATGTCTTCCCTACCCAGGGAGAATCCCAGTATGTTTACACCCATGTCCTCCAGTGCAACTGTTCCTGCAAGGATAATCAGATCCGCCCATGATAACTTCCTTCCGTACTTCTTCTTTATGGGCCACAGGAGCCGTATTGCTTTGTCGAGCCCTATATTGTCCGGCCAGTTTATCCTCGGTGGAAACCTTATGCTTCCATTTCTCGCCCCGCCACGACCATCGTAGATCCTGTAACTTCCGGAACTGTGCCATGCCAGACGTACGAAAAGAGGGCCGTAGTGTCCGAAATCCGCGGGCCACCAGTCCTGCGGGGTTCTCATCAATTCTTTCAGGTCCTTTATAACGGCATCTACATCGAGATCGCGTACCTCATCTATATAGTCATAGCTAGGCCCATATGGATGGAATGCTGGGCAGTTCTGCTTCAATATTTTCAAATTCAGCCTGTTGGGCCACCAATCCGTTATCCACCTCTTTCTTGGTTTTGAGTTTTTATCCATCATTCCACCTCTAACAAATATCTCAATTCTCCCACCCTCATTTCAAAACTTCACAAACATGCTCTTTGAAGCTCCACAAACAGGACATTTATCGGGTGGCTCATCACCCATGTAAGTATAACCACACACAGGGCAAATGTAAATATCTTTTTTCTCAATATCTTTATCCTCTTCAGCTTTCTCTTTAGCCTCGCCATACATCTTAGCGTGTATCTTCTCTGCATTCAAAGCATAATGAAAAGACATTTCTGCGCCTTTCTCATCAAAGTACTTCGCAAGTTCTAAGTATGCAGGGTACATATCTTCAACTTCGAAGGTCTCTCCCCCAATAGCCGTTTCAAGATTATCAGTTGTACCCTTTATATATCCAAGATTTCTTGCATGATTTTTCGCATGCACGAATTCAGCATATGCTATTGCCTTAAACAATCTTGCAATGTTCTTCTTTCCTTCTTTTTCAGCCACTTCGGCGAATATAGTGTATTTCATATGTGCCATACTCTCGCCTGCGAATGCCTCTTCCAAGCTTTTTTGCACCATCTTTCTCATTTTTTCACCTCAACAAATTTTTTCAATTCTTCCAAGACTTTTTCAACATGCCCATTGACACGAACATTTCTCCAAACTTTCACAATTTTACCCTCAGGGTCTATGAGAAATGTAGTTCTTATTGCACCAAAATATTCCCTTCCATAATTTTTCTTCTTTCCCCAAGCACCGTATTTTTCTAGGACCTTGTGCTCTTCATCACTAAGAAGCAGTATCTTCAAATTATGCTTCTCTATGAATTTTGCATGGCTCTTAGGGGAATCTTTGCTTATACCAATTATAACTGTCCCAAGTTTTTCAAATTCATCTCGCATCTCTGTGAATCCCTTGGCCTCCTTTGTGCATCCTGATGTATTGTCCTTGGGATAAAAATAAAGCACAATCCATTTCCCAAGGTAATCGTGAAGGCAGTGCTCTTTACCCTCGTAATCTGGCAGACAAAAATCTTCTGCCATATCACCCTCCTTCATTTCATCACCCCTATTTCTTTATGCTTCTCTGCAATTATCTTTGCAAATTCTCTTATTTTCTCATAATCCTCTTTTTTAGGTAATCCCTTAATTAGCAGAGGCTCTAAAACCTCAACTTTCAAAGCCCCAAGATTCGACTTTAGAATGTCCACCGTTCTACCACCCCAACTGTAGGAACCCATTATCCCTATGAACTTAGCTTTAGGTTTAAGAGCATTGGCAAGATAAGCAGCATAAACCGCATAAGGATGTGGTCCTGCAAGCATTGTAGGCGTAGCTAATATGATAGTTGTTACATCCACCATATCTATCGCAATTTCACCCAAATTAGCCGTTGTAAGGTCCCTAACTTTAACCTCAACTCCTTCCTCACCCAAGTAATCTACAAGAGCATATACCATTTTCTTTGTACTTCCATGCATCGAAACATAGAGAATTAGGACTTCATTCTTAGTATCTGGAGAGGTCCATTCTTTATAGGCATCAATTATAAATTTTGGATCGTTATACGCAGGTCCATGACTTGGTGCTATTATCTTGGGCTCTAACTCCTCTATCTTCTGGATATTCTTTGTAATAATCTGGCGGAATGGCATCATAATTTCAGCATAATACCTCTTTGCCTCATGATAAATCCTGTCGTACTGCTCTGCAAACGTGTGAGAAGTGGCAGCATGTGAGCCAAAGAAATCACAGGTAAATGCTATCTTATCCTCTATTAAGAACGTGGTCATCGTCTCAGGCCAGTGAACCCAAGGAGTCATAATGAACTTCAATGTCTTTCCTCCAAGATCCAATGTATCTCCTTCCTTGATTATTATAAAATCCTCATCTTTCAGATGCAGTAAATCCTTTTCAAAGCCCATACATTTTGCATTTGTAACAACTTTCGCTCCATATTTCTCAATGAGATAAGGTATGCTTCCAGAGTGGTCCTGCTCAGCATGGTTTGAAACTATGTAATCTATTTTATCCACTTTTAGCTCTTCCAGGTTATTCAAGAGTTGCTCTAATTTCTCTGGTTCCACTGTATCTATAAGTGCTGTTTTCTTCTCTCCTTTTACAAGATAAGCATTGTAGCTTGTGCCCTGTGGAAGAGGGACTATCTCATCGAATAGCGTTCTCTCCCAGTCAATAGCACCTACATTGTAAACTCCACTGGCTATTTTCCTTATCATCTTTAATCCACCTTTTCAAACATATCCTTAGATGCTCCACAGATAGGACATACCCAGTCTTCAGGCAACTCTTCAAAGGATGTACCTGCAGGGACTCCATTATCCGGGTCTCCAACTTCTGGGTCGTATATATATCCGCAAACCATACATCTCCACTTCATTTCTTTCACCTCCTTTTTTATGGGCCTAAATGCATCATAGGCCAATATGTATCATAGTCTTCAAACTTCTTTTCAGATTCAAGCTCATTCTCCAAAATATGGTAGTGGCCCATCTCCATATTTGCAAGATAGTACAGGCCCTTTGCAAGTTCTTTATCACCCATCTTTTCTGCCTTCTTAGACATGGAAAGATAGTAGTCTCTGGCCGCTAGCTCAGCCTTCATCGACTGCTCTAAAATAGAAGAAATGGGTGTGTCAGCGTCATATTCAATATGTGGTAAAGGCACAGGAGATTTTTCCGGTAATTTCAATTCTTTATCTGGAAACATCTTCGAAAAATAATTCCTAAGAAATTCTTCATGCTTTTTCTCCTCATTGGCAAGAAATTTCAAGCGATCTTTTAGCAAGTAATTTTTAGTCCTCTCTGCTAAATATTCGTAAACGTTCCTGCTCTCTATCTCACTCTTCACAGCTATTCCGAATAGAGTTTCAAAATTTATTTCCTCAAGGTCCATTTAACTCCCCCCTATATATGTGGCAGCTTTAGATGGAGTCTTACCCTTAACCACAGTGTGATAATAATCATAAGTCATAGGAGTACCCTCTTGAATGAAATCAGCATCCACAACCTCGCCGATAAACAAAGTATGCGTGCCAACATCAATGCTATCAATGACTTTCGCCTCAATATATCCAAGGGCATACTCTAGTACTATCGGTGCTCCTGTAACTCCAATTTTATACTTTACATCTTCAAATTTATTTATATCCCTTCCTGAGCGGAATCCAAATAAACCGATGAACTTGAAAGGAGCTTCAGTGGATAGAATTGAAACTGAAAATACACCACTATCTTTAATGTATTCATATGTTAAATTCTCTTTATTTATGCTAATTGCAATTCTTACAGGCTCAGAAGTTATTTGAAAAACGGTATTTGCTATTTGCCCATTTAATTTTCCATCTTTTACAGAGGAAATTACATACATCCCGTATGAGAGTTTATGTAAAGCCTTTTTATTCATATTCAGAGTAATGAGTTTGATATATTTAAATATTTTGTTCGATATTCGAATAATTTACTATTAGAAAACTTTAATAAGGATAACATAATTATGTATCCCAATGGACGATAAAGATAAAAAAATCATTGAAATTCTCAAAAATAACGCTAGAACCCCTTACACCGAGATAGCTAAAATTCTGGGAGTTACGGAGACAACCGTAAGAAAAAGAATAGCAGAATTGGAGAGAGAAGGAGTCATAAAAAAATACACTATAGAAGTGGACCCTGAAAAATTAGGATACAAAACAGTTACAATTCTAGGCATGGATGTTGAGCCAAAATACTTGTTACAAGCGTCCAGAAAACTAGCTGAAATCGAAGAGACTGTGTGGGTTGCAACCTCCAGTGGAGATCATATGATTATGAGTGAAATATGGACAAAGAATGGAGAAGAATTATTTGATCTAATTACCACAAAAATTGCAAAAATTAAGGGCGTGAAAGATCTATGCCCAGCAATAATTATGGAGAGAGTAAAGTAATTTTCACCTTACCTTACGATTCGAAAGGTATATTTTTAGAACGCCCCAATAGGTTTTTAGGTAAAGTTTTGATAAATGATAAGGAAGAACTTGTGCATATCCACGACCCTGGAAGACTGTCTGAATTGCTCTATAAGGGAAATGAAGTGCTATTAAAAAAGTATAATAAAGAGAAAAGAAAAACAAAGTGGGAATTAATAGGAGCAAAATACAAAGGTAATTGGATCTTCACAAACTCAAAATTTCACAGAATAATCTCTCAGAGAATATTAGAAGATCCTGCAATATCCCCTTTTGGAAGAGTTGATGAGATAAAAGCAGAAGTGAAAATTGGAAAAAGCAGAATAGATTATCTTCTAATAAAAAATAAAAAGAGAATTTGGGTAGAGGTTAAAGGATGCACTTTAGAAGAGAATAACATCGCTCTATTCCCAGATGCACCCACTATACGAGGCAGAAGACATGTTGAAGAATTGAAAAATATGATTTATAAGGGTGATGATGCCTCACTTTTAATATTGGTATTTCATCCCCATGTGAAATGCTTTGCCCCAAACGAGAAAAAAGATGAGAAATTTGCAGAATCTTACTGGAATGCAATTAATAATGGCTTGAGAGTTTACCCTTCTCTTTTACAATACGATGGAAGAAACATAATTTTCAAAGGATATACTTCCTTATGTGCAAACTTTCATTAAAACCAAATATTTTACCTCTCTATGAAAAGAATTGGAATTGTTGGTGGGACTACGCCAGAATCCTCAGTGTACTACTACCGCAACTTTATAGAAATTTCCAGAGAGCTATTTGAAAATGACTTTTATCCAGAAATGGTGATTTTCAATCTAAATTTCAAAAAATTCAAAAGCGCAAAAAACTGGACAGATAAAGAAAACTATCTTTTAGAGGTTATAAGAGCTCTTGAGCGTGCTGGTGCTGAAATCA
>WAKY01000071.1 GCA_015523135.1 Candidatus Aciduliprofundum sp. | reverse complement strand
GCTAGCTATGATCCAGATAATGGTACAATAGCATCTTATCAGTGGACTATAAAAGATCAAAATTACAAAGTACTCAACGAGAGCTCCGGAGATTTCAAAATTATAGACGGATCTTTCACATCACCTAAACTCACCCTCGAGTTCACTCACTTTGGAACTTACTACATAATTCTCAACATTACTGATGCAGCAGGAAACTACAAAGTTTACAATAAGACATTTAGAGTCGCACCAGTTAGACCTGATCTTTCAGTTACCGATGTGCAGGTCAAAGGAGATAGAGTTGAGGGAAGCCAGCTCACATTTATGGTGAATATCACAAATAATGGAAACAAAAATGCAAGTGTCTACTATGTAATTCTCCTTGTGGATGGCAAAGAAGTTCTAAATAAGACATTCTACAATTTAACTGCAGGGAGCTCTGTGGTGGACAATATTACCTATGCATTCAGTGGAGCAAACAACTATTCGGTGACTGTAAAGGTATACTGTCCAGATGAACCACCGAGTTATACAAGCGATAACAAGAAATCATTAACTCTCAATATACAGCAGGCACCTTGGAAGACACCAGCTTTGGTGATAGGAGTTATAGCAATAATCATAGTGCTAGGATACATTGGCTGGATAGCACAGAAGAAGAAAGCAGGCAAGGGCAAGTTCTTGAAGAGAACCAAAGAAAAGAAAGGAAAGAAATAAATCTACATTTTTTCTGGGGCTTCTATTCCCAGAAGCTCCAACACATCTTTTATTAATTTTTTAAATGCTTTTACAATTGCCAATCTTGCGTTTCTTACATTTTCCTCCGAGTTTAATACTGGGCAATCTCTGTAGAATTGGTTGAATTGAGATGCTAGAGCATATGCGTATCTTGCCATTACGTAAGGGCTCAATCTCTCAGCTGCGTTCTCAACCATTGATGGATATTTTGCCATAAGTTTTAGAAGCTTAATCTCTTGAGGATGAGATATGCTTTCTATTGAGTACTCTCCATCCCAATCTGCTTTTTGTAGTATGCTTGTAGCTCTTGCATGGGTATATTGTATAAATGGAGCGCTCTCTCCTTCAAAATTTAGTGCATCCTCCCAGCGAAATGTCATGGGCTTCTCTTCCTGCACATTTAATATGTGAAACCTTATCGCTCCTACTGCAATTACTCTCGTTATCTTTTCAATTTCATCCTCTTTATAACCCCTATCTTTTATTATATCTCTAACTCTTGCCTCTGTCTCTTTTAGCAAATCATCAAGATAAACAACCTTGCCTCGGCGGGTGCTCATTTTTCCCTCAGGAAGATTTACAAAGGAGTAAAAAAGTGCATCTAACTCTATATCTTTATTTAGAATTTTAACGATTTTCTTAATCGCCTGAAAATGAAGCTTGTGGTCCTCACCTAAAACATCCACATTTTTTCTGGCCTTCTCTCCTTTTATAAGATGATAGGCGATGTCTCTAAGGGGATAGAGAGTTGTGCCGTCTCTTCTAAACAGATACAATCTCTCCTTTCCCTCAACACCAAGCTCTTTCAAATCAATATAAAATGCACCGTTATCCTCCTTCAAATATTCTTTCAAAGAATCTGCAACTTCTCGTGCTTTATTCACAAGCGAAGATTCCCAGACAAAATTGTCAAAGTGGATGTTTATATTTTTCAAGCTCTCTTCAATACCTTTTAGCACGGAGCCCACATATTTCTTTGCGATTTTGCGTAACTCTTCATCACCTCTCTCGTATTTCCATATAATTTCTTGTATTGCCTCCTCAATTTTGGGATTCTTTTCCAGCTCACGATAAGCAGCTTGATAATAAGGTACATATCTATAATCTCCTCTAACATTTTCTTCCTCAATTTTGATGTTTTTTATTCCCCACAGGAGAGTGGCAACCTGCTTGCCTACATCATTCACAAAGTATTGTACTTCAACATTATACCCATATTTTCTCATTATTCTTGCCAAAGAATCTCCTATGATTGAATTTCTTGTGCGGCCTACATGCAATGGCCCCGTGGGATTTGCACTCGTATGCTCTACGATAATATTTTCCTTCTTTGGAAATTTGAAGAGCTCTTCGCTTAGAATTTCTTTGAGGGTTAATTCTGCTAATTTCTTAGCGTTGATCCAAAAATTTACATAAGGGCCAACAGCTTCAATTTTTTCAAAATATTCATCCTTTAATTTTTCTGCAATCTCCTTCGCTATTAGCGCTGGATTTTTCTTCATTTCCTTTGCCAGGGAGAAGCAGGGAAGTGTGAAATCTCCAAAATCCTCCTTTGCCTCATCTACCTCCATGTTT
>WAKY01000070.1 GCA_015523135.1 Candidatus Aciduliprofundum sp. | reverse complement strand
TTCACAATTGCATCAAATGATTCCCAATTCCTAGCGGCGCGGCCAGTACCTCCATAAACAATGAGATGTGCAGGGTCCTTAGCCACCTCAGGGTCAAGATTATTCATAAGCAATCTCAATGGTGCCTCAGTCTGCCATGACTTTGCATTCAATTTTGTGCCTCTAGGGGCTCTAATTTCTCGCATAATTTCTACATGAAATGGAGAGATAAATATTTTATTAAACGCCACGATACTCTTTCTATGGATATAAAAGCAACTGTGCAAATAGGCAAGGAAGGAATAACGGAAGGTGTTAAAAATGAGATTAAGGAACAATTGAAAAAGAGGAAGATAATAAAGATAAAATTCTTGCAAAATGCAGATAGGGAGAATTTCAAGTATAAAATTGAAAAATTAGCTAGGGATGTGAATGCTGAAATTTTGGAAATTAGGGGATTTACTGCTGTTCTGAAGAAGAGATAAGCTTCTCAATTTCTCTTTTCAATTCTCTATAATTTTCTCTTATTCCCTGAACAATTACCTTGGTATCGCTTATAACGGGCATAAAATTCGTATCTCCATTCCATCTTGGTACAATATGAACATGCAAATGTCCCTCTACGCCTGCTCCTGCAACTCTTCCAAGATTCAATCCTATATTGAAGCCCTGAGGATTCATAGCGCTTTTTATGGCCTTTACCATAAGTGCTGTGAGATGATGTATATCTCTCCATTCCTCCTCGCTCAATTCTTCAACCTCACCCACATGCCTATAAGGTGCAACCATAACATGCCCAGGGTTATAAGGGTAATTGTTCATTATTACAAAAGCATGCTTACCACGATAAAGAATTAGATTTTTCTCATCATCCCCCTTAGGCAATTTGCAAAATATGCATTCATCCATTTTTTCCATACGCACATACTCAATTCTCCAAGGTGCCCATAACTGTTGCATAGGGCATAATGGCAAATGATTATTAAAAAGATAACGATATTCATCCATGCTCCTAAAATTAGCTTACGACGGTACAAAGTTCTACGGATACCAAAGGCAGAAAGATGTGCCCACCGTTGAAGGAGAGATTCTGAAAGTACTAAATGACATGGGAATAAAAAATTTGAAAAGTGCATCGCGCACAGATAGGGGAGTAAGTGCCTTAGGAAATGTGATATGGATAAAAACATATATGGATGGAAGAGAAATTATAGGAAGGTTAAATGCGAGTTTAAAGCACATTTACTTTCACTCTTTTGCAAATGTAGATACAAATCCAAGATATGCAAGTATGAGATGGTACAGGTACCATTTAATTGATTTGGGATATAATTTGGATAGATTGAGAGAAGCTGCAACGATATTTCAAGGTGAGCATGATTTTCGAAATTTCACAAGAGCTAGAAAAAATACAATAATTGAGATAAAAAAAATCGATGTGAAAAAAGAAGACAAAATAATTAAAATAGATTTTTACGCTAGAAATTACCTATGGAATATGATAAGGAGAATAGTAGCTGCTATGGAAGCATACTCTCTCGGCAAGAATTTTGGCAAGGAGATATTCACCATTCGCAAGAACTTTGGAATTGCTCCGCCTGAGCCTCTTATACTTATGGATATACAATATGATTTTCCATTCAAAAAAGTTGATTTTAAGAAGAATGCAAAGAAATTTTTTGCAGCCAATTTCTTCAGCAAGTACATATATTTCTACCTAGCAAATCTTTAGAAAAATATAAATCATTTAAGTTCATACAACTTCTGATGAAAGAGATTGAAATCGTTGATGACCCTGATAAGATAAAAATCATAATTGAAGATACAAGAACAAAAATTCTCAGACTTTTGAAGTTTAGGGATATGACAATTTCAGAACTCGCATCCATCTTGAATAAGGATGTTTCAACAATATTTAGGCACATAAAGAAATTAGAGAATGCGGGCTTTGTGAAGGTGACTGGAGAGAGAAAAATTCATAATGTGCCAGAGAAAATATATGGAAGAACAATAAAAACCATATTTTTAGCTCCAGAAACATACGCGAAGGATGAGGCTATAAAGAAGATGAATAAAAAGAGAGTTGAAATTTTAGTAGATACTTTAAACTCGTTAGGGTATGAGGTTAAAGATGTTGATTCATTGTTTGATCTCCTAATCCATCTAGACGAACTATCAATTAAGGATATAGAAAAATTAGAAAAAGATGTGGATTGGGGAATATTGAGAAAGCTCGCCCTTGTGCTTGTGCTTTTAAAGATTAGCAACGAGGATCTTGAAAAATTAAGGGAAATAGTGAAAAAAGCTTAATCTCCAACAATTTGCACAGCAACGCGTCTGTGCCTCCTTCTAACATCCAACTCCACAAACACTATTTGCTGCCAAGTGCCAAGGACTAAGTTCCCATCTAAAATGGGCACGCATAAATCTGGTTTTAAGAAAGATGCCCTTATGTGCGAGTGCCCATTTCCATCGTGCCATGTCTTTTCGTGCTCGTAATTTATGTTCTTGGGAAACAGGCGCTCTAATGCCGCTGGAAGGTCTTTCTTCAATCCTGGTTCGTATTCAATTGTAGTCACTGCTCCCGTTGAACCTATTACAAAAACCAAAGCTATTCCATTCTTTATACCAGATCTGTCCAAAACGCTCTGCACCATTCCTGTTATGTCAATTATATCCACTTCTCCAGCAGTGCTCAAATTTATCTCTTCGTAATAATTCATTTATTCCACCTTTATGGCAAGATGAGTAGTTACAGTGCTCACCCTTCCAAACTGCTCTATGAACTTTGATGCAAGCTCTTCGTTGGGCGCTTCAAAAACGAGAACAACATCTGGCTTTCCAAAAATTTCAAGCTTCTCGCGAACCTTTATGCCTTCTGGAACATTCATATTGCGCACCAAATGGAATAAATCGGCGAATCTCTCTGGATTTGCCGTGGCAAACATAACAAATATCATAAAAATAGGAAAAATTGCGAGGAATATAAGCTTTACTTTTTCAAAACTTCCTCTATCTTGAACTCTTTACCCTCCTTTAATTTTTTAACGAAGAAATCCACAAAGAGCTTGTATCTCTTGCTTCTGTGCCTTGGCTTGCCACGAATGCTGTGCCCATGCTCTCCCTGCTTGAAAATAACTATGTACGCCTCCTTTCCCAAGGATTTTAGAACATGGTAGAACATCAAGCTCTGGTCAAGAGGGCAACGGTAATCTTCCAAGCTATGGATGAATAGCACGGGAGTTTTAACTGCATCCGCATAGAACAACGGGCTTAATTTTCTATAATTCTCGTTCTCCAATGGATTATCACCTATGACCTCCTTATCAAACCATAGCCCTATGTCCGAAAATGCGTAAGAGGTTAGCCAGTAAGATATTCCATTCTCGCTTATGGCTGCTTTGAATTTATCTGTTTGTGTGATAGCCCAATTTGTCATGTATCCACCATAGCTTATTCCCGTTATTCCCAATCTCTCCTCATCTACATTTTCATTCTCTATCACCCACTCTAATCCTGCAAGAATATCTTGGAAATCCTCTAAACCTGTGCGATTAAGAACTTCTA
>WAKY01000069.1 GCA_015523135.1 Candidatus Aciduliprofundum sp. | reverse complement strand
GCTACACTCAAATCATGCGTAATGAAAATGTATGTTAATTTTAATTCTCTCTGCAATTTCTTCAGGAGATTTAGAATTTGAGCCTGTACAGATACATCCAACGCGGATGTTGGCTCGTCCAACACAATAAAATCTGGATTTAGAGAAATGGCTCTAGCAATGCCTATCCTTTGCCTCTGTCCACCACTGAATTCGTGAGGGAATCTATGAAGATGCTCTTTTTTCAAGCCCACTAACTCTAGCAGCTCGATTATTCTTTTTTCAACTTTATGCGGCGGAACTACTTTATGTGTTAGAAGTGGCTCAGCGAGTATTTTCTTAACTGTCATTCTCGGGTCTAAAGAAGATTGAGGGTCTTGAAAAACTATCTGCATTCTTCTCCTATACGGCATTATTTCCTTCTCTTTTTTCAAATTTAAATCATATTTTTTCCTTATCTCCTCTAACTCTCTCTTTGATTTTGCATCTTTCTTACCTACAAGCTCTCTAATTCTCTCTTGCACATTTTGCGGAGCATCGAAAAATATCATACCATCATCTGCTTTTATGAGCCTTAAAATAGTCCTTCCGAGCGTGGTCTTACCACAACCAGATTCACCGACGATACCTAAAGTTTCTCCCCTTTTAATCTCTAATGACACATTATCCACAGCTTTGACATGTGCAATTACCTTCCCAAATATACCCCCTTTTACTGGAAAATATTTTTTTAATCCGTAAATTTGAAGAATGGTGTCATCACTCATTGCTCTCACCCTCCGCTCTTTTTTCCTTTTCAAAGAACTCTTTTGCAAAATGGCAAGCTACATAGTGCCCTGGCTCTATCTCTACCAATTTTGGTCTCTCTTTTTTACATATATCTTGGGCATACTCACACCTTGGATGGAACCTGCAGCCAGAAGGTGGATAGATTAGATTTGGCACTGAACCCTTTATGTACTTCAATTCTTCCTTCTTTTCAGCTATACTAGGTATGGCTTGCATTAATCCCCTCGTATAAGGATGAACAGGATGCTTAAAGATTGTATAAACATCTGCCATTTCCACAATATTTCCCGCATACATCACAGCAACCCTATCACATACATCTGCCACAACACTTAAATCATGGGTAATAAGAATTATTGAAATGCCAAGTTTGTCCCTCATATCAAGAAGAATGTTTAAAATTTGAGCCTGAACGGTTACATCTAAAGCTGTTGTAGGCTCATCCGCTATAAGCAAGGAAGGTTCTGTAGCAAGCATCATAGCAATCATTGCTCTCTGTCTCATTCCACCACTTAGCTCGTGGGGATAGCTATCTATCGCTCTCTCTGGATCAGGCATTCTAACAAGTCTAAGCATTTCTATAACTCTTTTTCTCTCTTTATTTTTGAGCTCTTTGGGTGCTTTTTTGATGTTTTCAATACCGTATTTATGTAAGAGAATAATCTCAAGAATTTGGTCTCCTATGGTGTACACGGGATTCAATGCAGTCATTGGCTCTTGAAATATCATGCTTATTCCCTTACCCCTAATCTTTCTCATTTCTTCTTCTGGCAGCTCCCTAAGATTCTTTCCCTGAAATATTATTTTTCCACTCACTATCTTTCCAGGATCATCTATTAATCCTATTATAGAAAGGGCAGTTACGGATTTTCCACAACCTGTTTCTCCCACAAGCCCAAAAATTTCGCCCTTCTTTACAAAGAAAGAAACTCCATCTACGGCCTTTACAACTCCTTCATAGGTATAAAAATAAGTATGAAGATCCTCAACTTTTAGCAATATTTCATCATCCATAATTTCACCTCCTCAACCTCGGGTCCAAGATATCCCTGATTCCATCGCCAAACAGGTTGAAAGCTAACACAGTTATGAATATTGCAAGTCCAGGAAATGTAGACCACCACCAATAACCAGAGATTAGCCAAGATCTTCCCTGACTAACCATAACACCCCAGTCAGCAGTGTACGCAGCGGCACCCAAACCCAAGAAGGCCAAACCTGCAGCAGTAAGTATTACATTTCCAAGATCCATAGTTGCTTGGACAAGAATAGGGGGTAGAGAGTTAGGTATTACATGCTTCCAGATTATTTTGAATCTACTTATACCTACTGCCCTTGCAGCCTCTATGTACTGATTCTCCTTCACCGATAGAACTTGACCTCTCACTATTCTAGTATATGCGGGCCACCAAACCACCATTAAAGCATACATAACATTCTGCAATCCAGGACCAAGAGCTGCAGTTATAGCCATTGCCAAAATTAATCCCGGAAATGCAAAGAACATATCGCATATCCTCATCATAACCTCATCAAACCATCCGCCAATATATCCCGAGTATGCACCTAGAAGAACACCAATGAGCATTGCCACTATAACAACTATAAACCCAATATAGAGAGCTTCTCGGGTACCATAAACAACCATACTAAATATGTCATGACCCATATCATCCGTCCCGAACAAATGCTGCCAGCTGGGTGGATCAAGCATTTTTGATGCATCATAGGGCCAATATTGCTGCCCTCCCACATATGTGGGATGATAAGGAGCAATCCAAGGAGCAAAAACTGCAACCAAAAATATGAAGATTAGTAGAATTAAACCTGCAAGAGTAAGGGGACTTTTTCTTATTAAATGCAAGATATATTTGAATTCTTTAATTTGTGATTCGTGAGTTTTCGCAAAGCTTCTTGTTGCTTCTATTTCAGCCATCTTTATCACTCTCCCAGCTTGATCCTTGGATCAAGATATGCGTACATTATATCCACAATCAGATTTGCAATCACAAATATTATTGCCATCAGCAGTGTAACTCCCATTATAGCAGGATAATCTAAGGTAGATATTGCTTGGTAAGCGTACCTGCCCATTCCTGGCCAAGCAAATATCGTTTCTGTAAGAACCGCACCTCCAAGCAGGCCAGCAAATGCAAGTCCTGAAACTGTTAGAGTTGGTATCAAAGCATTTCTCAATGCATGCCTATAAATAACAACTTTATCTGATAATCCTTTCGCTTTTGCAGTTTTTATGTAATCTAGCCTTAAAACCTCAAGCATGCTAGACCTAGTCATTCTTGTTATTACAGCCAAGGTTGCATATGAAAGAGTTATAGATGGTAATATTATGTGCCATAAATCGTCCACAAAAGCATGCCAATCTAGAGAGAGTATACTATCTAAAATGTACAACCCTGTATATGTGTGTGCAGGTGCTATACCCCTACCGCTTGCAGGGAACCAGCCAAGATATGTGTAAAATAGAAGAATTAAAAGCAGTCCTAGCCAGAATATGGGCATTGAAACTCCACTTAAAGCAAAGATTCTAGATAGATGATCAGGAATTTTGTTCCTCTTAACTGCAGATACTACACCCAAGTATATTCCTGTTGGAATGGCTATACCCATTGCCCATAAAGTTAATTCAAACGTAGCAGGAAAATAATCAGCTAAACACTGGGCCACTGGTCTTTTTTCCGAATGTGAATATCCCCAATTCCCTGTGAAAACTCCGGTAATATAATAATAGTACTGCACATAGACTGGATCATTTAAATGGTATTCTTCTCTTATTTTCTCCACAGTTGAAGGTGGTGCTTTCTGTCCAGCCCAAGCCCTGGCTGGATCTGCAGGTATCACAAAAGATATGGTGAAAGTTATCAATGTAACACCTATAATAACTGGCAAAAGCAGCAATAATCTTCTAGCAATATATTGCCATAGCTTCATTAGAAGGAGTATGAATACCAAATACTTAAAAATTTAGATATATAAAAAGAAAAAAGAGTTTAAGATTTTTCTTCGCTCATCTTGTAGAGAGAGTAGAACTGTAGCATCATAACTGGGTTATAGAAGTATCCCTGTAGCCATGTTCTGTATACAGCAACATGCTTGTTCTGTGCAAGATATATGAAAGATGGATCCTGCATTGCTATCTGTTGCACTTCCTTGTAAAGCTGGATTCTCTTATTCTGATCTACACAGTACTTTGCCTCAAGAAGTAATTTGTCCACGGTAGCATTGTGCCATCCAGTCTCATAAGTATCTCCACCAATAGCAGCAGAGCCAAGGAATGGAAACGCATAGTCATCAGGGTCGTTGTAGTCAGGAGCCCATCCTACAATTATCATGCTGTAATCTCCACGATCCATCTTATCTAGTAAGGTTGGCCAAGCAAGCTCCTGAACATTCACTGCTATACCTATCTGTGCAAGATTGCCCTTAACAATCT
>WAKY01000068.1 GCA_015523135.1 Candidatus Aciduliprofundum sp. | reverse complement strand
TGGCGAGAACATTTATAATTGGCGATGTGAATAAAGAAGTTAAGAGGGCTATTGAAGTTAAGGAAGCTGCATACAAACTTGCAATTCATGAAACCAAGCCAGGGAGGAAGTTTATAGATGTAGAGAAGAAAATTGCCGAGCTTTACAGGCACGAAAGGCTTGAAGAGTACTATATTAAGGGTTATACTCATAGCGTAGGATTGTTAATAGAAGAGCCTCCCATAACAACCATCGTGGTTGCCCATAGATTTTGGAAAATTATGCCAGATATGGTTTTAGCCATAGTGCATCCACCCTTAATGCTCCCTGAGGGTGCCATAAAGCATGAGGACACATTTATTGTGGGAGAAGAAATGGAAAAAGTAACTTGATCATCCTCCACTTATTATTGGAAATACGGATACTTCTGGAGCAATAGGATCATTTTCTTTGGCATATTTTCCATTAATGGATACTTCTATTATCTCCTCTTTTAAGAATGGGTACTTCTCTTTTAGAAATTTAGTTAGATCTTTTAAAGTGGCATTTTCATCCATTTCAAATTCCTCTGAGAATTTTCCAATATCAGCGGCGAATCTTCCAAAGTATCTTATGCGAACTCTCATAATTTCACCTCCAGGAAATTTGTGCTCAGGGCATCGTATATTAACAATCGATTACGGAGCAAGTCTCCTTTGTTGCTCAAGTATTTTAGCACTTCCATAACTTGAATTGAGGCGGTAAATGCGGCTGTAGCAGCAAGAACCTGTACACTTTTAAATTTGAAAGTTTGTATGAAATCTTCCAACTTTTTTGTTGCGTTATCAATGAATGTTACCATTCCCATATAACCCTCAACTGCACCAAAGACATAGGGTATGCGTTTTTGAAGTGCAGCCCTCTCTAATTCTCTACGAGATTCATAGTTATCTAGGCCGTCCACAACAACATCCACTTTTTTAGGGATTTCAAAATCCTCATCTATTCTTTTCTCTATAGCCATTATCTCTACATCCGGATTTAACTCCTTCAATCTCTCTTTTGCCACATAAACTTTCTTCTTTCCTATATCATTCTTTCTGTAGAGTACCTGCCTATTTAGATTGCTCTCTTCAACAACATCGTTGTCAACAATTATTATTTTTCCAACTCCTGCTAATGCTAGATACATGGATGAGAACCCACCCAAGCCGCCTACACCAGCAACTAGTACCGATGAATTTTTCAAATTATTTTGCGCCACCAACTCCGCTTGTCTTGAATAACGAAGCATAGCTTATCCTTCCACTATTTCATAACTTCTATTAATCTCTACTGTTTTTGAGAGCATGGCGCTTACTGAGCAGTACTTTTCCTCAGATAATTTTATTGCTTTCTCCACATTTTCTTTTCTGGCTTTACCTATAACAACATATTTTAGATTTATTTTAGTGTAAATTTGCGGATAATCTTTTGCTCTCTCATAGTCAATGTAAACATTTACCTCTTTAACATCTTCCCTCATCTTCTGCAAAATCATGAGAACATCAATGCCAGTACATCCCCCTAAGCTCGCAAGTAGGGCTTTCATTGGACTCATTGCCTTACCATTTCCAGAGAGGAGTAGTGCAGTATTTTCATCTTCTGCTGTTATTAGCATATCGTTATGGACTCTAACTCTCATATCATAGCCTCCGATGGATAATTAGAAGGGATATTAAAATAATTCCCCTTATTCTTTTAGGACATCCTCTCTTTCTACGGGTTCTAGCTCTTTTATTTTATCAATGCCATACTTGCAAGCTTTAAATCCCTCGGCTCTATGCACAGAGGAAACAATCACAGCGGAAACAAGCTCTCCTACATTTAAATTTCCTATTGAGTGGTACAAGATTACATCTATTATTGGGAACTTCTCTTTTATCTCATTTTCAATTTTTTCCATAATCTCCTCACTATTCTCCTTCTCTTTGCATAGCATATTTGAGACTTTCTTGCCATCGACTTCTCCCCTCACATATCCAAAATAGGATACTATGGAGCCAGAGCCATTTTGGTCAATAAGAGAAAGTAACTCTTTCTCGCTTTTTTTACCCAAGATTATCATTTTCTTATCTCCTCCACTCTCTTCTCCATATCCTCCTTTAATTTATCTCCTATGAAATCTCCTCTATAATAATCCACTTTTGCAGCAATAGCAATTTTAGCAGCTAAGGTTCTTGCAATCTTGCCCCTCAATTTTTTAGGAGAGTTTCTAACCCATGGAACTCGGAAAATTATGCCATGCTTTGGGCATTTTGCTCCGGATTTCAAATGCCGGAAGAAAGCATCCTCGGCGCCTAGCACTTGTATTGTACTTGCAGGCAAAGTTGCCAATCTTCTCAATCCTCCTGCGCTTGATATGAGCCTAGCTGCTATTATTGCTCCTACAAGAAATGCGAGATTTGGGCATACATTCTTACTTAAATTATCAATCTCATCTGCAATTTCATCCTTTAATTTCTCAAGGACCTCAATCTCTTTCTTTAACATATCTCCGCTATCCATATTCTTGCCCTTAATTTCTGCAATTCTATCCCATTCCAGTGCTCTCTCACTTAGCAAATTTATTGTAGAAATGAGGTCATCGTATGTGTTTAGATTCTCAATTAGTATGTAATCCTCTCTAAGTCCCTCTTTCATCTCCTTTTTGGCAACTTCTATTGCTGTGGATATTAATGCTCTCTTATCCTTGAGCTCTCCTTCAAAAACCATATGCTTATCTTTGAATGGAATAATGCTGTAATCTCCTTCTCTTATTCTTGTGATAATATCCGCTCTTTGCTCGTCTGGAAATATGTACTTTTCTTTTATTCCTCCTTTATCAATTTTGAATGCTCCATACCATTTAATCACTATCAACGAACCTCACCCCAAACCATAGGAATTCGTCATCTATTTTTTCCGTATAACTTTCAATAACATTCTCTTCAAGGAGATAAACTAGGGCATCCCTTATGTCCGAGATGCTATATTCTTTTAAATCATCGTGCAAATATTTGCTTAATTCTGTGAGCCCCTCTTCTTCCCAATCAGGCGTGTTTTTTATATTTACTCTTAAATGGCCGCGCATCCTTATCTCTGCCTTTATTATCCTTCCAATTTTTAAATGTATTGAATCGTAATAAATGGCCCTTCCAATTCCTAGGAAATCCCCATAGTACCAGCCACAGTGAGGGCACATGTACAATGGAATATCACTATCCGCATCCACAAGCATAAGCTTGCCCTTACCGCAGTGCCTACATATTAAATCAGGAGTGATTTCAATTTTTGGCTTTTCATAAACTATGTAATCTTCAAGTTTTGCACCACAAAATGGGCAGTATTTGGCATTATCGCTGAGCTTGGCACCGCAGTTGGGGCAGTATTTCATAATCGCCCTATGGAATGATGGGATTTAACATTTTTCTATGTTGGAGCCGAGAGCCAGCCTATAAATAGTATGCTTCCCGTTATTTTGTCCTGTATTAGGAAGAGAAATGGATGGTCTGCTTTGAATATCACATGGGGCAAGAGAGGCAATGCAGTAGCTCCAACGGATACGCCTGTGGCTGCTGCCGCTTCAGTTCCATTTTCATCAACTTTAACATAGCTTTGATGTACCACATCACTTACGCTCAATGAAGGAGCTATGCCGTTTAAATTTGCCTTTCCTGGATTGAATATGTCCTTAATTCCCAAATTTTCCAAAGAATTTTTCAAGTTCAATCTCTCCTTCATCTCAAATTTTGGAAATGAAATATTTACCTCGGCATCTCTTAAATTATCCTTCCATTTTTGAATCTTGGCAAGATTTATTTTAAAATCCTGTGTTTTTGGAAGAATAACGAGCATTGAGATATTTTTGCCCTTGTATGGAAGTTCTACAATTTGTGCATCATCATCTTCCGCGTATTTCAATTTTAACTCATCGTGCATCATCTTTACCTTCACCTTGCCACGAGGAGTTGAGAAATATTCATCATTGGTTTTCGAAGCGTTGAATGGATGGCTCCATAATCCGTAAAAATAGATGGCATTTGTTAGCACAAGAATTGTTTGAGGGTTAACATCTCCTTTATGCAACAGCTCTTTAATCTTTCCATTTGTCTGATTTTCAATCCAAGAATTTATCATTTCTCTTGCTTTCTCGGGATCTTTGGAATAATTGAGATGCTGGAGATATGCATAGTAGTAATTTTCCAAGATATTTACATACTCTTTCTTTACAGATGAATTTGCATTGGGCCAAAGGGCATTTGCTATTTTTAGGGTATAATTCTCCCCATTATTCAATTTATCAAGAAGATACTTTATGTTCTCCTGCAGAATTGTTTTGTTCTTAGGCATATAAAGAGCTTTTTGCAATTGAGCTGCACTCTCCCCCTCTGCCCCCTCGTAGAGCATAGCTAGGGCTATCCATATACTCAACGGAGAGAAGAAAGTGTTATTCTCCCGCCCCCATATTTCATTGAATAGAGAAAGAGCAAACCTGTTGTTTGCATACCCTAAAGCTTGGAGATTTTCGGTATTAACTCCTCCATTGCTCCATCGCGGTTTGATTTCATTATTTGAATTTTTAATTGAAGGCGCATTTTGAAAAATATAGATGCCTAATAGCAGAGTTGCGAGAATTAATGTTATAATGGATGAAATTTTACCCATGCTCATACTTTGCTATCTCACAGCTTTTATTTATTACTTTCGTGCATAATTGCTTAAATTTGAAAAATTTCACTCAAAATCTATAAATACCCTGACCAGCATTAAATAACTGTGGATGATTTGGAGAAGAGAATAAGAAAGGTTGAGGAGCTACTAGAAAAATATTTGGAAAATGATTATCTAGTTTATATAAGGCACATTCTTGCCTCTTATCTAAGATTGATAAATATTTATGTGGAGTACGGGAAAATAAGTCCCGCTATAATTTTCCCAGAGGTTAAGGACCCTATATCTAGGGAGATAATTGAAATCCTCTTCTCCTATGGAAAATTAAACACCTCTCAAATAACGGATGAGTTGAAGAAATCCAGAGGAAAAGCTTCCAGGCGCATAGTTAGGGAGAAGTTGAATGATTTGGTGGAGAATGGGATTGTAGAATGTGAGGAAAAGAAGAATGAGAAGGTGTATTCCATCTCAGAGTATGCTGTCAAGAAGTGGTTAAAAGTGCTCGGAATAAATATAAAGGGAGATGCCCCTAAGGAATAATGAAGGTGATAAGTATGGATGAAAAAAAAGAAGTGGAATTGGAAAGAGAGAGTGATGCTCAGGAAGTTAAGGAAATATTGGAGGCAGTGAGGGATACAGTGCCTGAGTTGATAAAAGGAATAGTAGATGCTCTTTACTCTGGGCAAAGTGCAGAGGAGTTTGGCAAGCAGGTAGCAAATTTCTACAAATCTCTGGTGGATGCAGGTATGAGCAAAGACCAAGCTTTCATTTTGACTCAGCAGTTCATGGAGAGCAGAGATGTGGTTGGCATATTGAAGAAGGTGCTCTCAGAGGGAAATTGGGGAAAATGGAAAAATGAGAATATAGAAAAGGAAATTGAAGAGCATAAGGAAGAGTTAAAGAAAGAAGAAAGCTGAGATCAGCATGAAGCGTACATTGTTATATCTTATGGCTTATATTCCTCTCCTAATAATTACTCTTATTTTTAGTTATATCGGCTACCTTCATATGGCAAAGAAATACAAGCGCATATTCTACAAAACTCTGATAAAAGAAGGCGTGCCCAGAAAAAGTGCCAAGATACTGAGCAATCAAATTAAAATCTTAAAGCTTCGAGAGTTTATCAAATACGGAAATATGAGAAGTATCTTGTGAGGGATTTGTGCACTCTATATGGATATACTTCCCTAAATTCAAAATATTTTTCTCCAATTTTAATTGCTCTCTCATCTGGCAATGCTATTACAACATTGGATGTAACTTCTGAGAATTTTTTAAACGCCCTATCGTATAGTTTATAAATTTCCTCGCCCATAGAGGAGGATGAGCGGCCATAGGGAGGATCGGTGACTATTGCATCATAGGAGCCCTCAATCTCACCTACATCCCTTTTTTCCAAGATTGCATCTAGCCCGAAACTTCTTAAATTCATTTGAGATGCCTTTAGCATTCTCTCATCTATATCACTCCCATGCATCTTCATACCTATAAATGCTCCTTCAATTAGTATGCTCCCCGTACCACAAAAAGGGTCCAATATCCTTGCCCCACTTTTAACTCTCGCTAAATTTATCATTGCTCTTGCTAAGCGTGGATGCATAGTTATAGGATAGGATATGGGGAGATTTTTTGCTCTGCGAGATTCAAAGGACTGCTCTGAGAAATCATAAAGCTCTATACCTATGTACAAATTTTTTTCTGCATAAACCCTTATAATATTCTTTGGATTTTCAAGAACCACATTTCCTTCTATACCCATCGCAAGAGATTTTATTATCTCTCTCTCCTTCCAATTTTTATTTTTTCTTACTCTAATGGCATAATCTTCTAATTTAATCCCTAAATTTGGAATACTCTTTCCTGAATAAATGTGCTTTGATATCCTCCTCAGTAATCCTGCTCTTTTTAATGGGGTATAGTTATCAGTTTCAATAATTGCAACTGGGTAATCCACATTTATTATTCTGCATTTTACTTCTTCTCCTTCGCATATCCCATTTATCTCTCCTATTGCTAAATCTATTTTTTCTCCCCAGATCTCTGCTATAATTTTCATATAACTCCCTGTAGCTTTGCCGCTTTTACTAGATTCTCAACCAAGCATGCATTTGTAACTGTACCTACACCTCCGGGAACTGGAGTGATTTTAGCTTTCTTTTCTATGCTCTCAAATTCTGCATCACCAACGATTTTTCCGTTTACAACATTTATGCCCACATCTATTAAAATAGCTCCCTCGCGAACTATATCTTCCCTCAAGAACCCCGGCCTGCCTACAGCTACAACGATTATATCCGCTTCCAATGCTTTCTTCTTCAAATCCCTTGTTTTTGAATGAGCTATGGTTGGGGTAGCATCCCTGTTCAAGAGTAATAGGGATAATGGCTTGCCCACCACGGGGGTGCGGTTTATGATTAAAACATCCTTTCCCCTAAGCTCTGTTTCTCTTTCAAGAATTCTTATAACAGCCCTGGGAGTGTTTGGTGTCAATATTTCCTCACCCAATAGCAACTTTCCATAGTTTATAGGATTTATTCCATCCACATCTTTTATGGGCGAGATTGCGCTGCGAACCTTCATAGGGTCTATGTTCTTTGGTAGTGGAAAATTTACCATTATTCCATGCACTGACTCATCCTCGTTTAAAGATTGAATCAAATCTAGCAATTCTTTCTCACTTGCCTCTTCCAGATGATGTATCTTTCCGT
>WAKY01000067.1 GCA_015523135.1 Candidatus Aciduliprofundum sp. | reverse complement strand
TCATGGCAATTAAGTCATCGTGGGTATTTCTCACAGGTAATTGAGAGAAATTGTTTTTGCGCATTATCTTTGCAGCTTCCCATACAGGAGCCTTTGAGAATATGGTAACTGGATCTTTTATCATGACATTCTCTACAGGAATCTTTGGAAGTGTGACTTTCTCTTCCATGTAGAACAATTTTATCACATTGCGAAGTCCTTCCCATGTCCAAGAATCTTCATCATCACCAAGCCCAAGCTCTGATATTGCTACACTCTTATCCACCTCTGCCTTTTCAAATAAATCTCTATCTGTCACTATTCCCTTCAGTTTTCCATCATCATCCACCACAGGAAATGCTGGCAATGATGAGAGGCTCATTGCACAGAAAACTACAGGCAATGGAGTGCAGAGATGCAGGGGGAAGCATGGCTTTGTAACATATTTTTCCACAGGTTCGGATATTTTTCTCTCTTCTATAACTTCCAGAAAATCTTGAGGAGTTATTACTCCAATAACATTTCTCTCATCATCTACTACAACTATATGCCTCCTCCCATATCTTAGCATGACAGAAGCAGCGTACTCAATACTATCATCCTCTTTCACAGTGGGGACATCTCTCCTCATAAGAATTGCAATTTGCTCCTCCCCGGGATTTTCAAAAATATCACGGCGGGAAACTATACCTAGAAGCTTGCCCTCCTCATTTACAACGGGTACTCCTGTGATATTGTACTTTACAAGGGTTCTCAAAACATCCTTCTTTGTGCCCGGTGCTTTCACGCATATGGGATTTCTGGACATTATATCGCTCACTTTTGTTTTCAAAGCCATCACCACCTACCCCAAAAAATTACTTATACATAAACTTATTTGAGAAATTGAATATTCTCTGCCAAATCCTCCAAGGATGAAAATTCAAAATCTGCCTTAGCATACGCTGGCGGAGTGGCACCGAACCCCCTTCTTTTGATCCATATTGTCCTCAATCCGAATTTTTTAGCCGGGATAATATCATGATATACGCTCTGTGCGGCATGGAGCCAATTGTTTTTATCCACTTGCATCAATTTTTGGGCATACTTAAATACTCTCAAATTTGGCTTGTATGCCTTTGCCATTTCAGCGGTTATAACAAAATCAAGCTCTACACCTAAATTTTTTACACTCTCTTTTATGATATCATTATCAACATTTGATATTATTGCAATCCTAAAATCTTCTTTTATTCTCATCAATGCATCCTTCGTATCCGGAAATGCTGGCCAATGAGGTATACTTTTCACCAATGCATATTTTTTCTCCTCATTAAGTTTAATACCTAAAATTTTTCCCATTTCTTCCATCACATCCTTCAAAATCTCCCTGTATGGCTTATACTTCTTCTCCATTCTTGATTCTATTTGGGCGTAGAGTGAGAGAATACGCTCCCTCTTCTCCTCAATTCCTCTTCTTTTCAAAATCTTGCTAATTGTATTCCATATTCCCTCCTCCCAGTCAATCAAAGTTCCATAGCAGTCAAAGGACATAATTGGTTTCATAATCTATCTAAAAACTACAAATACATAAAAGTTCTTACGCATATCTATGAACAGGAATCTGCGAGCAGTGAAATGGTTTCTAAAAACATATCTTGATTATGACCGTCCTGTTTACGGTTCATTCAAGGTAACGCATCGTTGCAACATGCAATGTCCATTTTGCAATGTATGGCGCGATAGAACTCCTGACTTGCCCACAAAGGATGTTTTCAAGATAATTGATAGGCTTGCAGATTCCACTGTTACAGTTTTAAGCTTAGAAGGAGGAGAACCGACTCTCCGCAAAGATATATTGGATATAATCAAATACGCCCATGACTGCTCATTCTACCTCTTCATGACCACGAATGGAACTTTATTGCATAAATTACCATTGGAAGAATTTGCCAAGTACCTTGATTTTCTCCATATCTCTATTGATGAAGGGCATAATAATCTTTACCTATTTGACGAGCTTCATAAATATACCCCCAAGATAAAAATCACTGTTCAAACTGTGGTTACGAAAAATGATATTGATGCTATGGAGTGGAAAGTAAAGAAAGCAAAGGAAGCTGGAGCGAGGATACTTCTAATGCCCGCTGTTGCCTTACCTGGAGCTTTGAATATGGCACCGCCGAGAGAGAAAATATATAAGGAATTGAAGAGATTGAAAAACAAGTATGGAAGTACAATTGTGACAAGTGATGCGTTCATAGATAGTTTGGTCAAAGATTATCATTGCAAATCTTTCTCTGTTATGATTGAATGCAATGGCGATATAATATATCCTTGCAGTGTAATAGGTTGGAAGGTGGGAAATCTTCTGGAGAATGATTTGGAGAGCATTCTAATGTCTGAAAAGGCAAAGCAAGCCCGAGAAGCAATGTATAAATGCACGAGAAGATGTATGCTGTATTTGCATGCAGAGACCTCAAATTTCAATAACATTTTTAATCTTGGCAAGTATGCTTTAAGCACAATAAGTGGATATATGAGGCGATAGTATGGTAGTGGGAATAATATTAGCGGGAGGCTATGGAAAGAGGTTAAAGCCAATAACGGACTATGTACCAAAGCCATTGGTAGAGATAAAGGATGGCTATACGATTTTAGACAAACAAATTTTAGATTTGAAGTATGCAGGCATAGATGAAGTTTATCTTCTTGTGGGCTATCT
>WAKY01000066.1 GCA_015523135.1 Candidatus Aciduliprofundum sp. | reverse complement strand
TCATCTTTTCTTGCATAGGGATATGCCCCTTGGCACATACGGGAAGGTAAATCCCCCCCTAAGAGCGAAGTGGATGGCTGAAAAACTCTGGGAAGAATTGGTAAATGGGAGAATAGATATTGTTGCCAGTGACCATGCTCCTCACACAATAGATGAGAAGGAGCAAGAGTTCTCTGCCGCTCCTGCAGGAATACCCGAGGTTGAAACTTATGTACCAATATTTATGTATTTGATGAAGATTGGAAAAATTTCATTACACAGGGCTATGGAGATTTTAATGCAAAGGCCTGCTGAGCTCGTAGGTGTAAAAAAGGGAAAGATTGAAGAAGGATATGATGCAGATTTAATTGCATTCAATTTAAGTGATATAAGGAAAATAAGGGCTAAGGACTTGCATTACAAGTGCGGCTGGACTCCCTACGAGGGCTTTAACGTCATATTCCCACATACCGTTATCGTGAGAGGAGAAACTATCGTGGAGAATTATGAACTCGCAAGTGAGAGAACTGGCAAGTTTGTGAGGATAGGAGAGCATCAAAAAGATTAAAAATGAGTTTTGCATAGTATAAACTAAGGTGAGTGATATGTCAGATTTGCTGCTAGAAAAGATAAACAATATTGAAAAACTACTTATGGAGCTGAATACTAAAATTGATAATTTCTTAGGATATGAAGATTTAACAGATGAAGAGAGAAAGGAAATTAAAGAAATTAGGGAAGAGATTAAAAAAGGAGAGTATGTTAAGTTTGAAGAGCTATTTGGTGAAGATTGATGTATGAAATTATTATTTCTAAATCAGCAGCAAAATTCATATCAAATTTAACCTAAGGGGTATAAAAATAAAATTAGAGAGGCGTTTGTATCACTCATAGAGAACCCATATAGCTGCCCATACAAGAAGATAAGGGGGAGAGATTAACCTATACAGAATAAGAATAGGAAATTACAGGATTCTTTACGAAGTTGATAAAGACAATAAGAGGATAGCAATATTGAAAATTGATAAGAGAGAAAAAGTATATGAGTAATTATGTGGGAATAAATTTTAATATGTTGGGATATTAGCCAAATCTATGCTTGAAAAGGAATTAGATTTGCAGTTCTTTCATCAAAATGGCTGGAAGAGATATAAGTGTAAAAAATGTGGAGCATATTTTTGGAGCAAGGTGCCAAGAGAGACATGCACAGAGGCACCCTGTGGAGAGTATGAATTTTTAAAAGAGCCGATTTTCAATAAAGAATTCTCAGTGGAGAGTATGCGTAGAAGCTTTATTGAATTTTTCAAAAAGAATGGGCATGAGGAAATAAAAAGGTACCCTGTGGTTGCAAGATGGCGCGATGATGTATTCCTTGTAAATGCATCCATTTACGATTTTCAGCCCCATGTAACATCTGGTCTGGCACCTCCTCCTGCAAATCCTCTCGTAATTTCACAGCCATGCATAAGGATGGTGGATGTAGATTCTGTGGGTAAGACGGGGAGGCATCTTACGGGCTTTGAGATGATGGCCCATCATGCATTTAATTATCCTGATAACCCTGTTTACTGGAAGGATGAAACTGTGGAGTATGCATTGAAACTTATTGAAGAATTAGGCGGAAATGCAGATAATGTGGTTTTTAAGGAAAAGCCATGGATAGGTGGAGGCAATGCCGGGGCAAGCTTTGAAGTTATATATGGAGGATTGGAATTAGCCACATTAGTATTTATGAATCTTAGAGAAGATGAGAATGGAGACATAGAATTAGATGGTACTCGCTATTCTGAGATGCCCATCAAGGTTGTGGATACTGGATACGGCCTAGAGAGATTTGTCTGGGCTTCTAAAGGCACCCCTACAATTTATGATGCCATATACCCGGAAATGATAAGCATGCTTGAAGATAGGGTTGGGATTTCAAGGGATGAGAGAAAAAATGAGATTTTGAGGCAATTTGCATTACTATCCCCGCGCATTGAGATTGAGAATGAAAATGAGCTTATAAATGAAGTTCTAAAGGACACGGGAGCTAGTATGAAAGAGTACAAGGATTTCATCGTTCCTCTGCAGAAAATCTACGCAGTTGTGGATTACACAAGAAGTCTCGCCTTTATGCTCACCGATGGCATTGTTCCTTCAAATGTTCAAGCTGGCTATCTAGCAAGATTGCTTATAAGGAGAACTTTAAAGCTTCTGGACGATTTGAAAAATCCTGCTGCTATAGGAGAGCTCGTGAAGATGCATGTTGAGAGATTTTCCGATATAATGGATTCATCTATGCTCCCAATAGTGCTTGAAGAGCTTGAAATTGAAGAAGAGAGGTATAGAAAGACATTGAGCAAGGGTATGGATATTGTTAAAAGGCATATAAAGAAAAAGGGGAAAATAAGCATGGAGGACCTTATTTTATTCTACGATTCCCATGGTCTTCTCCCCGAGGTAGTTGCAAATGTTGCTGAGAGTATGGGAATAAGTGTAAATATCCCACAGAATTTCCATGCTTTAGTCGCAAAGAGGCATGAGGGCGCAGCGAAGAAAAAGAAGAAAGAGAAAAGGCAATATGAGCTGCCACCCACAAGGAAATTGTATTACGAGAATTCATATTTAAAGGAGTTTGAAGCAAGGGTTATTTATTCTAATGGGAGAGAAGTTGTGCTAGATGCAACAGCATTTTATCCAGAAGGCGGAGGACAACCAGCTGATAGAGGAAAAATCATTTGCAATGGAAAGGAATACGAAGTTATAGATGTGCAGAAATTTGGAGATGTGGTAGTTCACTTTTTGAAAGAAGGGGAAATTGAAGAGGGCTGTAAAGTTAAGGGCATACTTGATTGGGAAAGAAGGGAAAGATTAATGAGAAATCATACTGCTGAGCATGTTCTCTTGGCTGCCTGCAGGAGAGTTTTAGGAAGGCATGTGTGGCAGCATGGCACTCAAAAGGATGTGAAAGAGTGTAGGTTTGATATTGCGCATTACAAACCAATAAGTAGGGAGGAGATAAAGAAAATTGAAGAGGAGGCAATGCGCATAATAACCTCTTGCGTGCTTGTGGATGCTAAGTTTATGAATAGAACTGAGGCTGAGAAGAAATATGGATTTGTGCTTTATGAAGGAGGTATTCCGCCAGGAAAAGAAATAAGAGTTGTTCGCATTGGAGATTTTGATGTGGAGGCGTGCGGGGGTACCCATGTGAAGAACACAGGAGAAATTGGATTTTTAAAAATTCTTGGTACAGAGAGAATTCAAGATGGTGTGAGTAGGATAATTTACACATCCGGCTTGAGCGCATTAGAGTACACTCAGGAAAGGGAAGATATCCTTAATGTGAGTGCCAGTGCACTCGGAGTGCAACCAGAAAGATTGCCAGATTCTGTTAATAGATTTTTCAATGAGTGGAAGGAGCAGAGAAAGACAATAGAGAAGCTCAAAAAATTGCAGATGGAGAGCATAAAAAAAGAACTAGCATCACAAAAAATTATTGCAGAAATGGTGCCATTGGAGATGAAAGAGCTCTCGATTCTTGCTAGAGAACTTATGGCTAATGTTGAAAGAGGTGTGCTTATCGGAGAAGATGGAAGTTTTGTGGTTTATGGCTCAGATGCTAGAAATATTGCATTGGAAATTGCAAAGGTTATGCATGGAAAAGCAGGGGGTAAAGAGAATTTTTCGCAGGGAAAAGGAGATAAAGAGAGAATTAGAGAAGGGTTAAATATTGCAAGGAAATTGCTGGGTTTGACATGATAAATCCTGAGATAGAGGAGATAAATTACCTAGTTCGCAAGTATCTAAATGTTTATGATTTTAGAATTGCACCTGATCATTTAGAATTCTATTTTACTATTGGGGATGAGGAGAGTTTTGGAAAAAATTTTGAATCTTTGAGGTTGGAATTTAAAAAGAAGGATCTTGTTCCCGTTGTGAGGAAAGAAGGTGGAGAGTATGTGCTTGTTGTAATTCGTACTCCTCGTAGAAAGTTTATGAGCGTGTGGGTTAATGTAGTACTATTAATTGCAACCCTTGCCTCTACAATCTGGGTTGGAATTGGTTACTATTCCACCTATTATGGTTCTCACGGATTATGGTATGATGTTCTTGGAGGTTTCCTCTATTTTGCCCTGCCTTTAATGACAATTCTTGGAGTGCATGAGATGGGGCATTACTTCGCAGCTAAGAGACACAATGTAGCAGTATCTTTGCCATTTTTTATACCTGCACCCACAATTCTGGGTACTTTAGGGGCATTTATATCTATAAGAGAGCCAATACCTGATAAAAGGTCATTGGTAGATATAGGTCTTGCAGGTCCTATAGCTGGATTTATTGTAGCAATACCTGTTACCCTTCTTGGAATGTACTTGGGCGGCTTGAATCCTCCTGCCATAAATCCAGAATCTACGAATCAATATATACTTCTAAATGTGCCGATTATCTATGAGTTCTTATCTCTCTTTATACCCTCTCCAGAATTCATACATCCTATGGCTATGGCTGGATGGGTTGGATTTGTTGTTACTGCAATAAATCTATTCCCTATTGGACAACTTGATGGAGGCCATGTTGCTCGGGCTATTGCAGGAGATAAAACAAAGTATGTTAGC
>WAKY01000065.1 GCA_015523135.1 Candidatus Aciduliprofundum sp. | reverse complement strand
CTTTCTTTGCCTCTTCTATTAATTTACTGGTATCCATCTATATCACTTTCGTTCCAGTAATTATAAACCATCTTGCTCTGAGATGTGCTTAAATCTTTGGCAACTCCAGCTTCATATGTCCCATACCTTTCTTTTATCTGTTCCTCAATGGGCATTGATATTTTTAGAGCTTCCTCTATATGCTTTCTCTCTATGAATTTATCTCCATTGTACACAGCAAAATCTCCAGCAGCCCTTATTAACCCTCCAAGTTCTCTAAGTCGTAATGTTAACCCGTTCTCACCATCAATTCTTTTTGCTCTTCTCTTTCCCTCCTCTATTATTGCAAGAACTGCATCTCTCGTGGCATGCGGTATGCGACCATCCATTGCTATTTCTTGGGCAACAAACTGAGCGTATTTTGCCCTATTCTCCTCTGTATCTGGCATGGATGTCTTTACTAGAATTTCATAACCTTCTCCAATAATCCTTGAACGAAGTGGAGAAAGGATATTTGGCAAGTCCTGAATATTGCAGGCTGCCACAAGAATAAAGTCGCAGGGGACATCATCCACACGCACACTGGCACCCGCACTCTGGGGATTTCTCCCTGCAATTGAGAATTTTTTCTCTTGCATTGCCGTTAGTATATTCCTTTGTAAAGGTCCTAAATGCGTTATTTCATCTATGAATAACACGCCTTGATGTGCCTCATGAATGGCCCCAGCCACTACTCTCTTGTATGGAGGCGTGCCCAATTGAGGATGGCCTCCATAGGGATCATGCTTTACATCTCCAAGTAGCTCCGTCTCGCTTGCTCCCGTAGCCATAACGAATGGATTCCTTTTCAATGGTACAATAACCTTGTAGGGTTTTTTCTTCTCCATTGCCCTTCTTTTCTCAAGGGTCTTTTCATCGTAAACCCTTATTTTCTCCCCATCCCTTTCGTAAACCATGACCTTCTCTTCCCCGTTTTCATACACCGTTGTAGTCACACGGGGAGGAAGTGATGATATGCCAAATGCAGCTCCTATTGCTCCAAATATATCTGCGAAGGGCCCTACTGTTGTTTGAGCAACTTTGGGAGCACCGCATTTTGGACATACTGGCTCTGAGGGAGAAGAATAGGCACCGCACTTGGCGCATTTAAAGCCGAGTTTTATGGCTACATTATCGGGGGCTTCTCTGGGATCTATGAGTTTTCCCTCTGCAGATCTTAGCTCTAACTCTTCTTCCTCCAACTCTTTTTCATTTTTTATCTCAACAAAAGGTCTCTCTGGGTTTTGTGGATTGTGCACCACTCTTATTTCCTCCGTAGGTGGATTGAGATGAAGGGCCAATGCTTGAGCAATCATAGATTTTCCAGTTCCCGGAGGACCAACTAGCAAAAGATGTCTATGTTGCCTCGCGGCAATCTTGGCTATTTTTATCGCTTCATCCTGCCCTATAACCCTGTCCAATGGATCTTTAGGTATCATTATCTCAGCAGTAGTTTCGAAATCTTTTAGGCTAAAACCCTTTTTCGGGTCAATCATTTCTTCACCATATCTTTTGTTAAGAGCTTTATATTTAATGGCCTCTTTGTGACATTTCCTATTTTATATCCAATTATTTTTGTTATTCCTTTCTCTGCAGCTACATCAACAAGGCGCTGAGATATTATCCCTCCAGTTATGAGTGTATCTCCCTTCTCATTCGTGGCCTTTAATTTCTCTATCAATTCATTTAATGGTATTCTCTCTACAACTTTATTCTCGTTTAGAAGAGCTGCCTCCTTCTTCGCGTTTAATTCTTTGAATAGAGCTCCTATATCATTTTCTTGGGACTCTTCTTTCTCTTCTTCTTTATTTTTCTTAATCTCTTCTTGTTCTTCTTCCTCTTTTTCTCCCTCTTTCTTTATCTCAATATTGTGAGTTGCTAGGTATTGCTCCACAGGCACCTTGTTTCTAAGGGCTTTCATCAATTGCTTATATGTGAGTTCTTCCACTTCATAACCCGGCGGTGCTCTTGCTATAAAATCTATATCAGCCACTTGCAAAAGCTCTTTTAATATCAAATCCCCACCATGGTCTCCATCCAAGAACGCTGTGACTATTTTCTTTTTGCTTAAATCCACGATTGTTTTTGGAACACTTGTACCATTAACGGCTATGGCGTTCTTAATACCATAATTTAAGAGATTAATTACATCGCTTCTTCCCTCAACAACTATTATTGCCTCAGATTTATCCACATTTGGCCCTGCTGGAAGATGATCCTCACCATAAATCACGACTTCTTCAATTTCCACAGCTTCTCTCACAGTTTTTATTAAATCCTCGCTAACCTGCTTTCCTTGCTTTAAGAGCATCTGCAATAGCTCCTTTGCTCTATCCACAACCTTTTGCCTTTTTGTAGCTCTTATATCCTCAATGGATATTACCTTGACTCTTGAGCGACATGGGCCTACACGATCTATAGTCTCTAAAGCTGCGGCTAGGATTGCAGTCTCAACCTGATCTAAGCTTGAGGGAATTAATATTTCACCAACAGATTTACCTTTCTCGGATTTTATATCTACTTCAATTCTTCCAATTCTTCCACTTTTTTGCAAATCTCTCAAATCGAGCTCATCGCCCAACAAACCTTCAGTTTGGCCAAAAATAGCGCCAACAACATCTGGTCTCTCCACTACGCCTTCTGTTTCAATAGTGGCTCTTATCAAATATTTCGCTGCATATGGGTCCGTATTCAATTACATCACCTCCTGAATCTTCGGGAAAATAGCCATCGCTCCCGTATGCTGGGAATCGACATTTTGGTGAGGTGTGTGAGCGTGATATGTGATGAGGTGAGGATGACCATTTTCCCCATAGGTTTATTGTACTAGGGTTTATAAACTTTGTTATTATTCCCATCCAATAAGGAAAATTGATATATATGTGAAGGTGTTTAGGGGCAATATCACCATATATAAAGGCGATGAAGATGGCAGAATTCAAGTATATTGTCAGGATTGCCGATACGGACCTGGATGGAAATAGACCGGTAATATACGCCATTCAGGGAATAAAGGGCATAGGATACAGGGTAGCCGAGGGTATAGTTAAAGATTTAAATATGGACCCCAAAAAGAAGATTGGAGAGCTCAGTGATGAGCAGATTGAGGAGATTAGAGCCTTAATAGAGGAGAAAATCGAGGATGTATTACCCTCTTGGATGATGAATCACCGTAAGGATTATTTCACAGGAGAGGATAGGCATATTTTATCCACAGATTTAGATTTACAGAAGCAGGATGATATTAATAGGTTGAAGAGAATCAAATGCTATCGCGGAGTTAGGCATGAGAAGGGTCTTCCTGTTCGTGGTCAGAGAACTCGTTCAAATGGTAGAAGTGGCTTGACTGTGGGAGTTAGCAGAAAGAAGACGAGGTGAGTAAATGGGAGATCCTAGATTTAATAGAAAAAAATACGACACTCCTAAACATCCTTGGGAAGCTGATCGAATAAAAGAGGAGTGGGAACTTCAGAAGAAGTATGGGCTTAAAAATAAGAGAGAGATATGGAAGGCAAAATCATTGTTGAGGAATTTCAGGGGACAGGCAAGGAAGCTTCAGGCAAAGTTAAGGTATGGAAATCCTCAGGCAGAGAAAGAGCAAAAATTGCTTTTTGACAAGCTAATAAGTTTGGGTATACTTAATGAGGCAAATGCCACCCTAGATGCTGTTTTGTCCCTTACTGTTGAGGATATCCTGAGGAGAAGATTGCAGACAATTGTTTATCTTAAAGGCCTAGCAAGAACGCCAAAACAGGCAAGGCAATTTATTGTACATGGCCACATTGCTATAGGGGATAAGAAAGTTACAATACCAAGTTATCTTGTTAGAAAGGAGGAAGAGGAGCTTGTAGACTATTACCAGTACTCACCTCTTGCCAATGAAATGCATCCCATGCGTCCTCAAATAATTGAGGCTAAGCCGGAAGAGGTAAAAGAGGAGGGTGAATAAAAATGGCAAATAGGGTTAGTGTGGTTCATATATTCTCATCCCATAACGATACTATAATCACTGCCACAGATATAACAGGTGCAGAAACTTTTGCAAAGGCATCTGGTGGTATGGTTGTTAAGGCTGATAGGGAAGAGGCATCCCCGTATGCAGCTATGAAAGCCGCCGAGATGGTTGCTGAGCAGTTGAAAGAGAAGGAGATTGAAGAAATCATAGTTAAGGTTCGTGCTCCTGGTGGAAACAGGAGTATGAGTCCCGGGCCTGGCGCCCAAGCAGCTATAAGGGCCCTTGCTAGAGCTGGGATGAAGATTCTACGCATTGAAGATGTAACTCCGATCCCGCATGATAGCACTAGAAAGCCTGGTGGCAAAAGGGGTAGGAGGGTCTAAATGGAATTTCATATATTGGAAGTGCAGGATAGATACATAAAATTTGAAATTAAAGGTATAACACCTTCTATAGCCAATGCTTTGAGAAGAACTCTTATAAACGATATTCCAAAACTCGCAATACACAAGGTCATATTCCATCATGGCCAAATAAGGGATATGGAGGGAAATGTTTACGATTCTTCCACACCCTTATTTGATGAGATAATAGCGCATCGCCTTGGATTGATCCCTCTACCCACAGATTTAAATATGAAATTCAGGGATGAGTGCGATCATCCTCCAGATGAAGGATGTCCATTATGCACAGTGACATATACCTTAAATAAGCATGGTCCAGCCACGGTATATTCTGGTGATTTAATTCCGGTGGGTGATGAGAAATTTAAGCCCGTAGATCCCCTAATTCCTATTGTTAAACTAAAGGAGCATCAAGCCATTCTCTTAGAAGCAGAGGCAATTATGGGCACGGCAAAGGAGCATGCCAAATGGCAGGTTACAAGTGGAGTAGCTTATAAGTATCACAGGGAAATAAAAGTGAATAAAAAAGAAAGCGAGTTGTGGGAAAAAGTTAAAAATGCTTGCCCGAAGAATGTAGTCAAAGAAAATGATGAATTCATAGTTTTTACCGATGATATGCCTTGCAAACCACTTGCCGAAATACTTTCCTTTGAAAAACCAGAAATAATTGAGGACGATTCTTGGTTCATATTTGAATTTGAAACTGATGGTAGTTTGACTGCCTTAGATACCCTTGAATACGCCATAAAGAGACTGAAAAATAGGTTCAGCGCTTTAAGAGAGCATGCCTCTTTGGGATAAATAATTAATATCTTTTTTCTATCTCCACAGGATGCTTTATATAGTGTTTCTAACCGGCGTTTGCAATCTAAACTGCAGGTACTGCGGCGGCTCCATTCCCGAGGAGGTCATGCCCCACGAAATTCAATACACCATTGAAGATTTGAAAAATTTTGTGGAAAAAGATAAAGATGCGATAATCGCATTCTACGGCGGAGAACCTCTTTTGAGAATTGAAAAAATGAAAGAGATAATGGACAATGTGAAAGCAAAAAGATTTGTGGTGCAAACCAACGGCTTCTTCCTTCACAAAATTCCGGAAGAGTATTTGAACAGGATTGATACAATTCTCGTCTCTATAGACGGAGTTTCAGAAGTTACAAATTATTATCGGGGCAACGGAGTTTATGAAATCGTTGTGGATAGAGTGAGAAAAATAAGGGAAAAGTACAAAGGGGATCTGATAGCGAGGATGGCCGTGAGCGAGCAGAGCGATATTTATCGAGACGTTATGCATCTTCTTTCTCTCCCATTCGACCACGTCCACTGGCAATTAAACGTGGTGTGGGCTCCTGACGACTCTTGGCATGATTTCGACGCATGGGTTAGGAATTCCTATAATCCCGGCATAACGAAGCTGGCGAAATGGTGGGTAAAGGAGATAAAAAAAGGCAGAATTCTGGGAATTGTACCATTTCAAGGAGTGATAAAAAGAATGTTCTGGCCTGAAAACGGTGTGCCGTGCGGCGCGGGCCGGGATGCCTTCGCAATTGCCACGGATGGAAGGATATTGGCATGCCCGATTGGCGGAGAATTTGAATGGAACGAATTGGGGAACATTTGGAATAAAAAACCGGAAGACATAAGAAATTCCGTGGAAATCGAGGAGCCATGCCTTTCTTGTGATCTCTACCCTATTTGCGGGGGCCGATGCCTATTCGCGAATAAAGAGCGCCTCTGGGGCATGGAAGGCTTCTACAAGATTTGCGGCACTGTCCGTCATTTAGTTAATGAAATGGAAAAAGCGAAGAAAGAAATAGAGAAGTTGATTAAAAAAGGAGTTTACAAAAAGGAAGATTTTTACTACCCTCCTTTCAACAACACCACAGAGATCATACCTTAGAAATTAATGTTTTAGCATCCTCTATCATCTTTGCCAATATATCTGCATTGTAGGAGAACTTTGTTATTATCATCTCTGCCACATTCTTTGAGATGTATGCATCATTGACTTTGATTCCATACCTTCTTTGTAAATT
>WAKY01000064.1 GCA_015523135.1 Candidatus Aciduliprofundum sp. | reverse complement strand
TTTTGAGCGGGCCCGCCGGGATTCGAACCCGGGTCGTGGATTCCGAAGACCCACAGTCTATCCTGACTAGCCTACGGGCCCTTTTAAGATTTTGAATGTTTTCTTGGCTCTATAACAACTCTAAATGGCTTGGCAATTATATCATCTTCTAAAACTGCCACAGAAACTGAAATAAGCTCTCCAGCAGAGGTATAAAGAGCCACATAATCCCCCTTGTTCACCTCATCCATTTCAACTACTCCAGGCCTATAAAGAGGAGCACCATGAGCTAATGCATCAATAGCAGAATTCTTAACTATTATCCTTGGCAAAAATGAAACTATGTCTTCGGCAGGTCTGATTACGTTGCAAATATATTTTTCCTCACCTTCTTCCTTCCAGAAAATGTAGGCATCAAGCAAATCTTGCAAAGTATGGGCATCCTCTTCTCTAAAATGCCCTGTAGCCGTTCTACGCAAATCTTCCATATGGGCTCCTATGCACATTGCCTCTCCAATATCGTTGCAGAGCGTTCTTATATATGTCCCAGATTCAACCTTGGCACGAAAGAGAACATCTCTTTCTAACATATCCAAAATCTTAAGAGAATATATTTTTCTTTTTCTTAGTCTTCTAGCAACTGCCGATCTCAACGGTGGCACTTGATAGATTTCTCCCTCAAATTCATTTATTATTTCCCTCAACCTATCCTCATCAAAATCTTTATGAAAACGCATAACGCCAACATATTCTTTGGGCACTAAATGAAGGAGATTGATTAATTTTGTTGCCCTTCCTAAAGCTACAGGCAATACACCAGTAACCTTAGGATCAAGAGTTCCTGCATGGCCTGTTTTTTTAATGTGCAGTATATCACGAACCCATGCGCTAACTTGATGACTTGTAGGTCCCTTTGGCTTGTCTATTATAACTACACCGAAATTTAACAGTTCCTCAACACTGCACTCCAACTCCACTCTCCTCCATTATAACTTTAGCTATCTCCTCAGGGGTTAAATTATCGCTTTCCACAATTAAATCATAAATACTCAAATCATTAAAATCTATGTTGTAAATTTCCTTGTATCTTAATTTCTCACTTTTCTCACGATAGATGCTCTCTTCCTTTATCTTTTCAAGTTCTCCCCCTTCTCTCTTCCAAATCCTTTCAACGCGTACAGGCAAAGAAGCGTTAACATATACTTTAAATGCCGGAATATTATTTAAGTATGCGAGCCAACCACTCAACCTTGAGTCTATAATAACATTATCGTTTTCCTTTGCAAGCTCAACTAATCTCCTATCAATCTCTCTATCAACACCCCAATTATTTTCAGCATATTTGCTAAATTCCACAAGATCCATATTGTGTTCCTTAGCCATCTCCCTAAATATATCTCCCCCAGATATTAACTTAAAACCCAATTTTTGAGCTAGAATCTTTGCCACTGTTGTTTTTCCGCTTCCAGGTGGACCACTTATTGTTATCCTCATTCTACCGCCTCAATCTCAGCTGGGAGCTCTTTAATCTTCTTTCTGAATTCCATATACTTGAATATGTATGTAACAACCCAGCTGAGTGGCATGGTAAAGGCAGAATATATTAGAAGCCAGTTTGGAAAGAGATATTGAACTTTATTGAGTTCAATAACATTGCTCCAAGGGATTGCTATAAGAGTATAATGCGTCTTTGTTTGGAGAAATACCCAAAGCCAAGTAAATATGGCTATTACAATAAACATGGTAAACATGGTGGCTTTCATACTGTTGCTCTGTATCTGCATATTCTCTGCCATATACTTTGTCTGCATCTTTTTAAGTTTCTCTATCTGATTCAAATCCTGTTTTCTCACTGCCTCCCTGTAAACCTTATTGAATGCTTTCATCTTCTCTTGCATCCTTGCCATACTTATCCAATCAGTATAGTGGTGTCTCGCCCAAGTATTAATTAGTGTAACTAAAATCCCAGTAGCAAGAAAAGTGTAAAGAGGATAATTATAGTTGAAGGCGAAAAGAGGTTCTAAAACAATTCCTGCTGCAATACCCAAAGCTTCTCTCAAACTTGGGATAAATAAAATAAGAAGCATAAAAAGGGTTATCATCATATAAAGACTGCTCATACTAGATTGCTTGGGAACTACTGGTGTGGGAGATGCAGCTCCATCTGTCATTTTAGCGCCTCCATAAATCTATTAACCGCCTTTTCTAGCTCCCCTTCATTATTTTTCAATATTAACACCGTTGCTCCTGTATACATAGAACATGCAAAAGCAGTATATCTATTTACCTTTAAATGCTCTTCTATGCCTTCCACACTTTCAAAATCCCTCTTTCTGGTTGCATCCCTCTTTCTTCTTTCAAATATCTCTTTGGCACTAGCCTCTATGACAACGATCATCTCTGGCTTCATTGCATCCAAAACCCACTTTGGTAATCCGGGAAAGTATCCTGCAGGAGTTTTTATGGTTAGATGAGTATCAACAATCACATCATCCATCTTTGCAATTTTCTCTGCAGCCCTTTTTTGAAGGTCTCTCTGAGTAGCTACTGGCAATTTTCTCATCTCATCTCTATCACTTACCAACCCTTCTGCTTGGGCCATCTCAAACATCAAAGTGCCATAGTTCACAATGGGGTAATTTGCCCTATTAGCCACTTCGTTCAATATGCTCGTTTTTCCCACTCCAGGCACTCCTGCAGCCACAACCCTCATCTTTATCACTCGAAGAACTGCCTTATGACAGGATGCATCTCCATCAACTGCTCTTTGCCCATAGCCTCATAGAACTGAATTAATATACCTACAGTTAGAAGTACCCCCGTACCTGAGGTATTACCTACAGTCCCTATAAGGTCTGCAAATGCGGCTAGAGCACCGACGGCAGCTCCGCTAAATATAGTAACTGCAGGGATGTACTTGTTTAAAATTTTCTCAAGTACCGCTGGACTGCGTCTAAATCCAGGAATCTGCATCCCACTTGATTGTATCTGCTTTGCGATTGCTTTTGCATTCATATTTGCAGTTTCAATCCAGAACTTGGCAAAGAGGATGCTCATACCTATCATAAAGCTAACATAAACAATTACATTACCCACCAACATCCAGTAAGTTTGATACGTGAACACATAATGGTATGCCTGCGGATTTATCAAAGGTAAGAGCCAATAATTTAGACCTCTCACCCTATTGAGATAATAAGCAAGACCACCAATAGGCGTTGTAGTTTTAATTCCCCATTCTGCAGCCTGCTGAGGTGTTGGATACGCTCCTATCCAAGGATTGTGTCCTAATATTGGTATCTGGCTCAATGTAGGATTGGTCCAAAACAAGATGGACCACATGGCAACATTTGCTAGCAAAGCGGATGTAAGTATCACAGGTATGTTTGATGAGTACATCAACTTTATAGGATACCTACCGCGAGCACCGCGAGCACGCTCGTGAGCTAAGGGCAATTCTATCTTTGTACTTTCAGCATAGGCAACAAATAGGAATATTATGGTAGTGCCTAACAACGCTATTATTGGATTTGGAGGTGCAAACAGGATGGACTCTATGCGCCCACCGTATAGCTGTGCAGCACTGCTGTGAGTTAATATATAAACCGTTTTAGGTATAGTACCGCTGGGTGGATTGTGAATGCTCAGAGGCATATCAGTATGAGGCGGAATCCAAGACACTATACCTGTAAATATTGCCTCAGAAACTCCGGCAGCTATGAAAAGCGAGATACCTGAGCCAATACCCCATTTTGATACAACCTCATCCATAAGGAACACGATATATGAGCCAAAGAAGAGCTGCAATACAATTATAAGTTGGGCTAAAAACATTCCATGCCCAGGAGCAAATGCATCAAGGCCCTTTACAAAAGCATTTGAAGGTTGTAAATACCCGAAAACTTGTGGAATTGCCTCAACGAATATCATTATTATAACCAATAATTTTTGTGTGCTCTGGTATATAGCTTTATCGTCATCCTTTGTAAGATCTATGTTGAAGAGCTTAGCACCCACAAATAGCTGCATAATTATACTTGCCGTTACTATTGGACCTATACCAAGATGCACTAGAGAGCCAGAGGCTCCAGCCATTATAGCGCGGAAAGATGCAAATAGATCAATTGTTTTTGCTTTATCCAACCCATAAATGTATATATTTGTGAGGGAGAAGTAAATCAGCAAAGTAAGAAATGTCCACATAAGTTTCTGCTTAAAATGGACATGTCCCTTTGGTTTTTTAATTAAAGGCAGATACTGCAATACGGGCTTCAAACCATAAAGCTTGCTTTTCTCACCATTATAAGATACTACAAGATACCCCAAATAGAATGTAGGGACTGACCATAAAAGGTAAATAAGAAAATCAACCCATTGCACAGTTATTATATTCCACATTTCATGCAAACTAAGAAGTTTCCATTTAACTATCGAGAAGTAAAGGTACGTAAATATTATCCAAGAGATCAGTACTGGTAAAGCCAGTCCCTTTTTACGGGGTATCTCTTCCTCAGACATAGATCACTTCACCACCCACATCTTCTATTTTTTCAACGGCATTAGAAGATGCATATTTAACTTTAACCCTCATCTTCCTGGTTGCTTTACCCTTTCCGAGAAGTTTCTTTATTCCCATCTTTGTTAAATCCACTTCGTATATTTCTCCCTCGAGTTTTGCAAATCCATTCTTAACAAGAGCCTCTATGTTCTCATTGAGCACACCGATATTTATTGTATCAATTTCTTCCTTGGGATGATGTGATGTAAAGCCATGATTACCCCAGAGGAACTCAGGATTCTTAAGTGCAAAGCTCCAGTGATGTTTTCCAAGGCCTGCATATCCACGGCCTCCCTTTCTACCTGCACCTCTTCTTCCCTTTATTCCATGGCCGTATGTATTTGAGCCACGCATTTTCCTTGATTTCTTCCTTGCCATTTATTCCACCCCCGGTCCTAACATCCTCAAAATTAGGTCGTTTATCTCCTTGCCTCTATATCCAAGAGCACCTCCCTCAGTGAAATGCCTCTTTGTCTTCTCCCAACCCTTCAATGGGGGATGCAACCTGAAAATTGGCTTTACACTTGGTATATCTTTGTAAAGGACTTTTCCTGCAACTATTGCATCTGCCAATGCAGATATATTCTCAAATCCCATGCTATCCTTCACATACTTATCCGTTATGGGCTTATCTCCATACAACCTGCCCCGAGTTCTTATCAATTTCTCTAAAGTTTCCTTGCTTATCTCTCCCCAAGTCACATAATCTTTTACCTTTTGAAGCATTCCCTTGTAAGATGGAGTTTCAGGTACGAGCACGCAATGATTTATTCTTGTCAAATTTAGCATTTTTAGCGTGTCGCTTATCTCCTTTCTAACTCCTGTTCTACCTCTAACTCTGATCACTGCTAACATTCTCTACACCTCCTTTGTAGATTGGCATAATTAAGCGTGGATTTACTCTAACTATTGTAGTTTGCCTCAGAGCATCATAAGTTGCCATTGCATAATTTACAGTTGTTTTAGTATGCCCTTGGGTAAATCCCCAAACATCTTTAACACCTGCAAGCTGAAGTATAGTCTTTGCAACATCTCCCACTGCAAGCCCCACCCCTTTTGGTGCTGGTTTTAAAGTTACGCGAACTGAACCACATTTACCCGTAACTTTAAACGGTAAAGAATGAGGCATACCACAACCGCATTCCCAAGAGCCACAACCACGCTTTATCTCAATAATGTTTAATTTTGCAACCTCAATTGCCTTTCTTATGGCAGCTCCAACTTCCTTTGCCTTTGCCTTACCTATACCAACAAATCCATCTCCATTGCCCACAGCAACCATAACTGAGAATTTTGTCCTTCTACCACTATCTGTCATACGCTGAACCATTCTAACATCAATTACCTCTTCCTTAAGATTTGGAAGCAAGATATCCACTATCTCTGGCTCTCTAAGAGGTAAGCCGCTTTGCAATGCTTGGGACATATTTGTTATCTTACCCTCGTAAACGAGTTTCCCAAGCCTTGTTTTGGGTTCCCAGTCCATTTTTATACCTCCATTTTAGCTTTAACTTCTTCAAACATTTTTGCAATATCCTCGGAGATATGCTCACCTTTAATTCTCTCCTCAGAGGGATACACTTCCTCGCTATGGGGAACATTCAAACCTGCATCAACCATTCCCTTTAAGGCTGCAAAAACTCTTGAACCCTTTACCGGGCTTTGAAGTCCAATATCTAAAACTGCCTCTTCTATCCCATTCTTAAGTGCTAACTTTCCAGCAAGGTATCCTGTTAGGTATGCAGCCGGTGTGTTCTTGAAAGAACCGCTCCATCCATATTTTTTCAAATGTGAGGAATTCACACCCACTAATATTTTATCGCCATCATCATGGTAATCTACAATTTGCACAATTATATATTTCAAGGTCTTTCTTACAACAGCCCTTGGCTTGCCAGATTTGAGATAGGTTAATCTCTTCCTATAATTTGTCTTGCCTTCTCTCCTTCTTCGCATCTTAACCCTATATATTGCATTTTCTGCCATTTTCATTCCTCCTTAACGTATCCTTCTGCCTTTAAGTGCATCAAAAGGTGGTTTCTACTCTTGAATGTACCACCCTTGGCAAGCCTGTAAAAACGCCTATAAATATGCTTGTCTATTTTTCCACTATCCCTCAAATCTTTAAGTGTGGCTCTTATAGGCCTTATAGTCTTCATCCATCTCTCCTTCCTTGGATATCTCGCATATTTCTTTCCCTTTCTAGAGCCTGGACCTTTGCGGCGACCTTTTTCTTTCTGCATCCTTATGTAATTTGCCCTTACCCTTGAAGTGCCCTTTATCTTCTTCCTCTTGATGAGCCCCCTCTTTATGAGCATCTTAATATCCTCTCGTGTGACAGCTTCTTTAATTTCATCTAAAGCATTTGGGTCCATCCAAACACGCTCTTCACCGCATTTTAATATGCTTGCAGCCAATCTTCTCTGAAACTTGACATCCATCT
>WAKY01000063.1 GCA_015523135.1 Candidatus Aciduliprofundum sp. | reverse complement strand
CCATTGAGGAACAGATAAAAGAAAGGTATGGGACATATGAAGCTGGAGTTGCCAAAGATTTAAGCACATCTCAGAGCAAGATGGTTTATAATTACTGGAACGAAAGTGATATAGATGGATACCAGTAAATTAATAGAAGAGGCAAAGAAAGCGGCGGAAAATGCCTACGCACCATACTCAAATTTCAAAGTTGGGGCTGCAGTTCTCGCCTGCGGAAAGATTTTTACAGGATGCAATATTGAAAACTCCTCCTATGGATTGAGTATATGCGCAGAGAGAGTGGCAATATTTAAGGCAGTTAGCGAGGGATGCAAGGATATTGAAAAAATTGCTGTGTATGCAAAGAAAATGCCATATCCATGTGGTGCATGCCTCCAAGTTATGGCTGAATTCTGCGAGGAGGATTGCAAGATTATAGTTACTGATGGAGAGAAAGTAGAGAAATACAAATTATTTGAGTTGCTGCCCAAGAGATTTAAACTAGAGAAATGATTAAATCTTTTGCACATATATACAATTGAATGGAGAAGTGGAAGGTTTACTCTTCAATATTGATAATTCCGATATTTGGAGGTATGGCTTCAAGATTACTCCGTATTGTTCTTGCATTTACATTGAGAGACCTTGGACTAACTGTTCTAGAGATAACAATTTTATCCTCAACATTCATGCTGGCAAGGGGGTTAAGTGCTCCCTTCATAGGCAAGGTTGCAGATAAGGGGTGGAGCAGAATTCTGATAATGGTTTTAGGTTTTTTGGGATTAGGTGTGGATTCTCTTCTTTATCTAATAATACCTTACCCTTGGATGATAGGATTAAGAGCTCTTGACGGTATTTACGGAGCCATGGCTTGGACCACATTGCAAGCTGTAGTTCACCTTGCCTCACCTTTAAAATTTAGAGGTAGGATAATGAGTTCTTACTTTATGATGGGTGGACTTGGAGGTTCTATAGGATACATACTCTATAATTACTTTCTGGGAAATATTTATCATGCTATAGTAACTGTTGCAATTTTTTACCTTTTAAGTATATTCCTTCTTATTCCACTGAGAGATATAAAGGAAAGAGAAGAAAGGATAATAAAAAAGACGGAAACAAAATTCAGAATCTCATTATACTCTCTTAATTTTTTTTATGGTATGTTCTTCTCTTTAGGTGCAGAGGTACTCTGGTTCTATCTTGCAGAGACTATGGGCCTTGGAAAGTACAACACTACATTTTCACTTTTTATATTTAGCTTTATAGCCATATTTGGAACCTTCTTTATGGGGCATATTTCGGATAAAAGAGGATATAATTATGCACTTAAGCTTCTTGGCATTTTATCTCTAATTTCTGGATTTGCTTTAATGGTAAATTTCCTTGCTATTGTGCTCTCTGGAACCTTGATATTTTATATAACTGGCAGAGGATTTATGCCTATAGCGAGAAGTTTTGCTGCTTCAAAAACCAAGCGCTTAGGAACATCTCTTGGTTTGGTTAACATGAGCTCAAATATGGGCTCTGTAATTTCTCCTTTAATTGGAGGAGCACTCTATGATTCTTTGCATTCCTTCCGCTTTCTCTTTTTCAATATGGGCGCACTTATATTTTTCGTGATGGGTATAATAATATTTGTTAATACCTACATAATGATAAGGAAGAAAGATATTAGAAATGAGTAGTTACCCTTAAAAATATATTTTTCTTCTTTTTGAGCAAAGTGAAAAATGGACCGGGCGGGATTTGAACCCGCGGCCTCCACCATGCCAAGGTGGCGATCTTCCGGGCTGATCTACCGGCCCTCAAAGAGGAGAAAAGAATGAGCCATATAAAATTTTTTGGTTATACATTTACCTTTGCCCATTTTCCATGCCTGAATTCTAAGAACATCCAAATAGCCCTAATGAATGTCTCCGCAAACATTCCAAGCCATATACCTATTAAACCCATTCCTAGGGGAAATGCTAAGAGAACGGCTATTCCTAACCTTACTCCCATTAATCCCGTTAGATTTATTATCATTGGCATCGTTGTATAGCCAGCACCCCTCATCCCTCCAGCTAATGTAAAAAGTGCCCCAAGGGCTGGCTCCGTCATTCCCATAAGAAAGAGATATATGGAGGCTAGATGAATTATCTGGGCATCCCCTGTAAATAATTCTGCTAGATACTTTGGGAAGAATACCATAAATGCACCTGTAACTGCCATAAATAGCATACTCATCTTTGTAGCTTCAATTGCAGCTCTTTTTGCTTTATCCACATTTTTCTCGCCTAAAGATTGTCCAACAAGGGTAGTTGCTGCTATTGAAAATCCAAAGGCGGGCATATAGGCTAAGCTCTCCGCCTTTAGGCCAACTTGGAACGAAGCGTAGCCTATGGGTCCAGAGGCGAGAAAAATCAAAAATGTGTAAATAAAAGATGTAATTGCCCACATTCCCCTCTCAATTCCAGCGGGAATACCTATTCTAAAAATCTTTTTCATTATCTTTGTATCTGCCTTCTCCATTGATAGCAAATTGGGGAAGATTATCAAATTTCTGCGATACTGCATAATGAGATAAATTACGGAGGCAAAGAGATAAGATGAGCCAGTGGCAATGCCTGCCCCCATCACCCCAAGTTCTGGGAATCCAAAATTACCAAAGATTAAAGCGTAGTTCCAGAACACATTCCAAGAATTTGCATATATGTCCACAATCATTGGAGTTTTGGTATCTCCTGCAGCTCTCATTGCAGAGTTGTAAACTGCCAAGAATACTGCAAATGGATAGAATATGAATATTCCCATTATGTAATGGTATGAGGCGTTTATAACTGCCTCATTAGCTCCCAATGCAACGGGAAGAGTCCAGCCAAGAAATACTCCAAATAGAGATATTGGAATGGAAATTAGAATTAGAAGAACATAGAGATTTTCAAAAGTGAATTTTGCCTCTTCGTAATTTTTCTCGCCCCACCTCCTTGCCATTATTGCAACTCCTCCAGTGGCCAAGCCCATTACGAGAGGGAAGGTTAGAAAATATAGCATTCCACCAATTCCAGCGGCACTTAAGCTCACGGCAGGATCTCCGTACCTACCAAGCATCATAGCATCTACGATATTTTGAAATGTGTAAAGCAGATTTGAGATAACCGCAGGAATTGCGAGCTTCAGCACGATTCTCCTTAATTGCACATTCGTGCAATAGTGATAGAGTAAATAAATTTTGTCAAAGTAAATTTTTTATAAAGCGGTAAGATAAGCATATATGCTGCAAAGATTGCGAGGATTTCGTGATATGTATCCAGAGTATATGCGTGCCCGGAGAATAGTTTTTGATAAGATTTGCTCAGTTGCTCGTAGCTTTGGATTTCACGAGGTTGATACCCCAAGTGTTGAGCTTCTAGATTTATTTCGCATAAAGAGTGGGGATGAGATTGTTAAGCAAACATTCAGCTTTGTGGATAAGGGAGGAAGGGAGATAACACTTATCCCTGAACTAACTCCATCCGTGGCAAGAATGATTGCAGCTCGCAAGGATTTAATTAAGCCTGTAAAATGGTTCTCGTTCCCTAAAATGTGGAGATATGAAGAACCGCAGAGTGGAAGATTGCGCGAGTTCTATCAATTCAACGCCGACATATTTGGAGTTGCAAATATCACTGCGGATGTAGAGGTTATGGCTCTTGCTATGGAAATCCTTGATTCCCTTGGTCTTAAGGATAAGTATGTTATGAAATTTAGCGATAGAATTCTGATGGAAGAGCTTCTTCGGTCAATGGGAATAGAGAAAATTGAAGAGGCATTTAGAGTAATAGATAAAAAGGACAAAATCTCAGAGGAGAGATTCTACGAGGAGATGCTAAAAATAACAAGCGAGGAAAATGTTGACTTGCTTCTCTCCCTTTTAAAATTGAGTGGGGATGTTGATACTATCCTTTCAAAATTGGAGCATTTTGATAGAAGCGAAATATTGGCATCTTTGAAAGATTTGCTAATGGCTTATGGAAAAACTGCAACTCTTGATTTGTCCATAGTTCGTGGCTTGGCCTATTACACAGGGATTGTTTTTGAGGCTCATGATGCAAAGGGTGAGTTTAGAGCAGTGCTTGGTGGAGGCAGGTATGATAGAGTAGTTGAGTTATTTGGAGCGCAACCAACTCCCGCTGTGGGCTTTGGTATGGGCGATGCAGTTTTAGAGCTCTTAATGCGCCGTGAAGGTGTTTGGCCCGAGGAGGAAATAGAGGTTGATTATTTCATTGCCATAATCCCCGGATTTAGGAAAGAAGCAATAGAAATAGCCATGGAGCTGCGCAGAAGGGGCTATAGCGTGGATATAGATTTGAGCGAGAGGAGCATAGGAAAGCAGTTAAAGTATGCAAACAGGATAAATGCAAAATACGCAATCATAGTGGGAGAGGAAGTTAAAAATGGAGAAGTTGCACTGAAGGACATGAAGAGCGGAGAGCAGAGAAATGTTAAAATAGCGAAGTTGAAAGATATGCTCAAGTGATTTTATATTGCGTGTTTTTGAAGTTGCTAAAGGCTGGATTTGAGCCAAGTGCCAAAGGCACAATGCCAGATACGCTCTGTTGAGTGAGTGTGTTAGCACCGAGCAAATGAAGTTGGCGAGAGTTGTGGACGAGGGTAATTTTGTAAATCCCTGCTACTTTGTCACCTGACAAGCCCAACATCAACTGAACCTTTTTCATTAATTAATCTATATATTTTGGTAATATAATAGCAATAATAAAAAGGATTAATGGAAGAATTAAATACCAACCACCATACGGGCCAATAATAGGAATTAACAAAAATGTTGCTAATAGAAGAGAGTTTCCAATAGTTTTCTTTATTCCATATTCCTTAGGACCCTTTTGTAAAATTTTATGGGCATCTATATGTTCTTTTGATAAATAAAATTCTTCAATGGTTTTACCTTCTTCATAGGCTTTTTTTAATTTCCCGAAATAATAGTCCATACAAAACAATATATTTACTCCTTTAATAAGCCCAGCCCCAAATTTAGGGATTAACATAAAGGATAAAAGACATAATACATAAAATAAAAGAGATGCAATACTATCATCCATTCCACCGTTCATAAATGAAAAACAATGTCTCATTGCTACTAAGGATAAGAAGAGAATAGTACCTAGCATCGGCCAAGATATCACCATAATTTTTGCAGAGTTTTTATCAATTATTGCAGTTGAAAATCTACTAATCTGTGGCCATTTTTCCAATAATTCTACAAAATATACCGACATTGTGACTCCAAAAATAACATATACTAAATTTTTTTAGTATTGATGGTTCCACCATTGTCATGTCATCACCTCTTCATATTTTAAATTTTTAGAGTATTTAGCGTGCCTGAAGTCCAGATTTTATTTAACTTCCTATTATGTGCATAATTTCCCTGTTATGGGAGTTATTCGAAAGTTTTATTACCCTATAATTCATTAATAAAGATATCTTCTTTGAGAATAAAAACCTTGCTCCGAAATAAGTATGGAAGTTAAATTTAAGCTCTTTGGGGTTAGTGCTTCACACCACCCTATTTACCGGCTCCTCTCCTCTGAGCACTCTAACCACATCGCTGCATACCATCTCTGCCATTTTTCTGCGAGTTCTTTCGGTGGCACTTCCTATGTGGGGAGTGAGCACAACATTATCCATCTTGAAAAGCTCTGGATTGACATTTGGCTCATTGTAGAAAACATCAAGCCCTGCTGCGAATAATTTCCCAGATCTTAGGGCTTTGAGCATGGCCTCTTCATTCACAACCTCGCCTCTTGCAGTGTTTATTAGTATTGCCCCATCTTTCATAAGCTCAAATTCCTCATAATCTATCAAGTGTCTTGTCTCAGGTGTTAGGGGAACATGAAGAGTTATTATATCCGATTCCCTTAGCAATTCTTCCAGAGAAACGAATTTTGCTCCTAACCCATCCATTTCTTCTTTTCTTGTGCGGGAATAGTATAAGATGCGCATATTGAAGCCCTTTGCTCTTCTCGCCACCGCTTGTCCTATGCGTCCTGTACCTATTATGCCTATTGTTGCACCCCACACATCCTTGCCGAGCATGAGCATTGGAGTCCAGCCGTTGAATTTCCCCTGCCTCATAAATTTATCTCCCTCAACGACCCTTCTAGCTGCCGCCAAAATCAGTGCAAATGTAAGGTCTGCGGTTGCATCTGTTAGCACTCCCGGAGTATTGGTAACGATTATTCCCTTTTGCTTTGCATACTCCACATCTATATTGTTGTATCCCACAGCGTAGTTGCCTATGACCTTCAATTTTGGTGCAGAGTCCATTATTTCCCTATCTATCTTATCTGTGAGTATAGATATTAATGCATCTGCATCCCTCACTCCTGCAATTATCTCCTCTTTCTTTGGGATTCTATCATAGGGGAATATCTCAATTTCCAATCCTGCATTTTTGAGGATTTTTATTCCATCCTCTGGTATTTTCCTTGTGAGAAATACCTTCATAGATGGACATGGATACTCGTATTAAATTTATTTCTCAAGTGATTTTATCATTTGATAATCACATATAATTATTTAAATAAGAAACTTGGGTAGTTGAAAATATGAAAAAGGTATACAGGAAAGAAGAGGGTGATATAGGCATTGCAACATTGATACTATTCATAGCGATAATCATAGTGGCCGCTATTGCATCCTCCCTAATTATATATGTAGGCGTGACTTTAAGGGAGCAAGGGGAAAAGGTAGCATCTGATGTAACTTCTCAGATTACAAGTTCATTGCGAATATTAAACATTCTTGGAGATAGGGATATTGATGGAAAAGATGCATCAGTTATAAGCGTAAAGGCACCTATTCATAGCGATACTCAGCCACCAAGGGGAGGAGTTATATTAAATGTTAGTGTAAATAGCACAGACCCTCTATCTGTAAAAATAGTTTGGAACTCGGCGGTTGATTGGGAAAGTGGTATGTGGAAAGAGGAGCTTTACAGGGTTAGCGGAGATCCCTCCACAATAAAGTATGTTCTTGAGGATGTAAATTACATAAAGAATGTAGGAACCTTAGTTGCCACCTTTACCTTTGGGTTTGGGAATGATAGGAGTTATGTGGATTATGGCGTGAATGCTAGCAAGTATTATGGATACGCAATAATTGGCTACGATAGAGCTGGTAATTATGTTCTTTATTCTGCTGTGAATCAAACCGTTTACACAGGCACAGGCACACCAGATACATCTGCGCCATCTGGTAATTTAGATTCTATAACTCCTGCAGGATATGGGGTTATGCTCTCTTGGACTGCCAGTGATAGTGGAAGTGGAATTGCATATCAGAAGATATACAGGTCTCGGAGCGAAATAAGATCTTCCAATTTGAACAATGCCACTCTAATTGCCATTGTTGGCCCAAATGTTAGGAGCTATATGGATTATCCACCTGCAAATGGAACTTGGTACTATGCTATTCTTGGAGTTGATAGGGCAGGAAATGAAGCGCTATATACGGCAAGTACATCCAGCATTGAGGTTACAAGGATAGACACTACAAAACCATCTTCCATAAGTGGTTTAAGGGCAGAAACATCGCAATATTACATACATCTGGAATGGAGTGCAGCTAAGGATAATCAGAGTGGAATTAAGGCATACTATATTTATCGCTCTACCAATTATCTAGATGTATCTACCACGGAAGTGTTTAATACTGTACCATATGCAATTGTGAATACTACGAGCTTTAATGATTATAGTTATATGCCTTACCAAACTTATTACTATCTTGTAGTTCCAGTGGATAATGCATCCAATTACGGCGAGATTATAGTACCTCAAAACTCAATCCAAGTACTTCAGATAAAACTATCTTTGGGACCCGGCTCTAACCCTGTTGATTTCAATACCGTTATTGTAGAGCTTACGGATGGAAAAGTTGAAACATCTTTAAAGCTCAATTCCAGTGGATTTGGAGTTGAGGCAGCAGATGCTACACATTATGGTGTAAGTGTGATAAACGACCCATCTGGAGAGTTCAAGCAGAGTTATATACTTGAAGAGGGAGCGATTATTGTTATGTACATAAATGCTAGAGATGTTGGATTGACTTTAACGCCTCAAACAAAGTTGACAATGAAGATAGTGCCGGGACTTGGAATACCAATCTACAAGGTTATAAATATCCCGCCAGTAATGTTAAATAGATATGTTCAGATATACTGAGGAGTAAAAATGAGTGCAAAGAGCAGCAAGAAGGAAGATATACTGAAAAAGGCATATATACTTGGCTACGAAGTTGGTTACTATGGACACTACGAATCAATTGGTTGGGTCAAGAGAGAGCTTAGAAAATTAGAATCCGTTGCAAAAGAAGAGGGAATCGAATACGAGTTCTGGGAAATTTACAAGAGAGGAAAAGATGATAGCAGAAAAGCTAGAAGCTATGAGATAACAGAAGGTCGAGAGATTCCTGTGGAAGAGGCAATTGTAAATATCAGAGCTGATAGAACAATGATCAGAGCAATAAGGAGGCAGGATAGAAGAATAAAAACATTATATCTTCCAAGGTTTTTAAAAAGACGAAATCAATTTTGATTACAACCTTAGATTCTCACATCACTTTATTTAAATTCTCTTAACCTTCATTTTTAACTATGAAGAGTGATAGAGTTACTTGGATAAAGATATACGATGAAAAGATGGAAAAGGAATCAACAAGGATGATTGGAGAGTATTACAATAATGTGCGCAGGTCAGCTCCCAAGCACACTCTTTAAATATTTTATGCTCTCTTTTTGGGGAACAAATATTATCTCTCCCTTTGGTGCCTTATCCACAAGCATTTTTACATTCAAAATCATGTTTTTCTCTCCTGCTATCTCTGAAATCAGATAATTTATCATAGAAGGTATGGTATCGTAGGCGATGTCCACTTCTTCAAGCATTATATCCTCTTTGAAAATCTCTTTAAATCCTTCAGCTGTTTCTTTTCCGAGCTCTTTTAGAGCTTCTATAAGATTCTCCTTTTTGTATATTTTCCTTACCGTATCAATTTCATTTTCTTTAACCATTATTACAACTGTACCTTTTACGCTACCGGAGAAGTCTGCAAATATCCCAAATACTTTCTCATCCTCGTTATACTGAGCTAAAATTTCATCCAAAGAGCTAAGTGCCCTAAATACATTTTTGGCATTTTTTCCAAATATTTTTTCACTCATATCTTTAGTTTGCTCTTTTATCTTCTTTCCCAATTCATTTATTTCTTCCTCTGTTAATTCATCTCCTGTTAGAAGGTCGCGCATATCAATTATTACCTCTCTCGTTGGGTAAAAAACAAAGCCACAATCATTGCATCTATAGCTTCCAGTTTTAAGTTTCGTAACATTTGTGGAGCCACAGATAGGGCATTTCATAGCTCACACCTTCGTGGAATAAACTCTAATTCCATTTTGCGTTATTTCCATTTTATGCATATCGCAGTCATGAGCCGTGCCTCTCATTTTTTTTATCTGAATTGCTCTTGTCATAGTGTGTCCGTTCAGAAAATTGTGGAGGAATATCAAGCCATGGGCCATATAATGCTCAGGAGTGTAGTTTGATAAATCTGTCATTTCTGATAGGATTAGTACAGTAATTTTCAAATCTTTTAAACTCCTAAAGAATCTTGCAATTTCTTTGTTCTCATCCTCTGAGTTTTTCTCTCCATATTTTAAAGTTAGAACGGAGTCTATTACAAGTCTCTTTATATCTTTTGCTTTTACGATGGCATATATTCTTCTAAATACCTCTTGAGCGTAAGCGCTCTTAATACTCTCTGGAGATTTTACACCATTTAAATTTTGAATGCTTAATGGTCCCATATCTGCAAATAGTATATGACCAGATAATGTATATCTTTTTAAACTCAAATTGAATGTTGACATATCCTCAATTATTGTTTTGGGGTCCTCAGTTAAAGATACAAAGAGTCCACGCTCACCTTCCTTTGCACCTTGAAGTAGAAACTGTATTCCAAATGTAGTTTTTCCAGATCCAGGGGGACCTGCTATAATATAAACTCTCTGAGAAACTAAACCACCTTGAATTAACTCATCAAATCCAGATATGCCAGTTCTAATTCGCATCGTTAAATCATCTTTATTGTCTATATAAGTTTTGTGCAGTGATTATTAAAAATGAAAATAGAAAAAATCATTCTTTTAACTCTTCTAGCCTCTTTTTTATTTCCTTTAGTCTGTTCTCTATGTACTCTTTTTCTTCTTCAAGCATTTTGAGTTCCTCTTCTTTACTTATAGGGGTGTATGGCCTTGGCGGAATTGGTAATGGACCTGTCTGAATTCTTCCAGATTTAACAGCTTCCACAGCATCTCTAATTGTGCCTTGGAAAGAATTTATAATTTGAATACCAGCTTGCTCTAGCACCATTGAAGCGTTAGGACCAGCTATTCCTGAGGTTATTAACATTTGAACTCCCAAATTTGCAACTTGTTGTGCGGCCTGTACTCCAGCACCCCTTGCATACATCGCGGATGCGTTAGGAACAAACTCTAATTTATCAGTGGCAGTATCGTATATTGCATAGTATGCACATCTTCCAAAAATTGGGGAGATGGGCGAGTTTTCATCTGGCACATCGGCGGTTATAGCTACACGCATTTTATTCACCTTTTATTTCTTTTATCCTTCTTTCAATTTCTTTTAATCTCTCTTCTAGAGATCTAGCCTCGTTTTCCAGAAGGGACTTTTCATCATTAGGTCCATACGGTTGATAATAGTTTGGGGCATAGGGCAGCACTCCTTGATATGAAGAAGGATAGTACCTGGGATAATAGGGATTTACAGTTCCATATACTCCATAACTGTATCCATAGGGATACATCCATCTCCAGCCTCTTGGCATCCCAGTCCAAGGACAATAGCCTAGTGTAGCACCATATCCTCTGCCCATGCCGAATCCACGACCACGTCCTCTACCAAATCCACGACCCCATCCACGTCCCCAGCCAAAGCCGGGGCCATAGGGATAATATCCGTATCCGTAATATCCATACATTTTTCATCACCTCCTTACCATATTCTTCCATATCTCCAAAAATTTGGTCTTATTAACATTCTTAACGCTATCAAAACTACCAGTGCAATTACATAGGTTGCAGCGATAAAGAATAGATGTATGAGCACTATTATTATGCCTATTATAAGGAGAATATCAAATAGAGGATAGAGAGAGCCGAAACCATACCTAGGGTAGGGAAAAAAGCTGTACCTGCCCATACCCTTAGGCATCATTTACCACCTTCCACGTCCTTTTCTTCCTTGACCT
>WAKY01000062.1 GCA_015523135.1 Candidatus Aciduliprofundum sp. | reverse complement strand
CATTGCCTGCAGAGCCGCAAACCATAGCGCCTTATGACTCCTCTCTTTCTACCACATCTTACACATCCTTCACTTCTGCCGAATTTCTTCTTTGGCCTGAGCTTTACACGAACCATTATTCCACCTCCAGAATGTTGAGGTTGAACTTCTCACGCATAAACTGCATAGTTTCTTCCCTCGTAACCTTGTGCCTTGCAGGAATCTTAGCCCTCTTTATTCTTCTGCGAAGCACCCTATAGCCACCTCTTCTTCTAAACACCACATTAATATCCATACCAAATATGCCAATATCTGGGTCGTACTTCATTCCTTCAAATTCAGTGTAATCAGATATACCAAAGCTCAAATTACCCTGAGAGTCAAATGAATAATTTGGAACTTTAAAGTCTTTAACCCAGAGTGCTCTACGCAGAAAATCCTCTGCCTCTTTACCCCTAAGCGTAACCTTTAAACCTATGGGAAGACCTTTTCTTATGTTGAAATCCCTTATAGTCTTCCTCGAAGTTGTTTGTACAGGTTTTCTATGGGTGAGGAGATCAATTACTTTCTCTGCCCTTCTCAGCTTCTCTCCTGCCTCTCCAACTCCCATATTTATAACGACTTTATCAATAACTATATCTCTCATTGGATTCTTTAGCTTCTCTTCCTTCATAGGGCACTCACCTCAGGTATTGTAATTTCTGGTTTTCCAATGCCAATAACGAATACATAGCGCTTGGGAATCTCAAATCCTTCTTCAAATCTAACTATATTATCTTGGGAGCTTCTAACAACAACATATTCTTTTATATGAACAACTTTACCTCTATGTGTTCCACCAGTAACCAAGGCAACACTTCCCTCCGCCATAGGATAGTGGGCCAAAATCTCCTGCGTGGGTAATTTTATCTTTAATACATCTCCCGTCTTATACTTATTCTCATCAAGGAGTATATTTCTTCCATCATGCAGATTAAGTTGAATCTTACCACCGGGTACTACCTTCTTGTTCTCAATCTTAACCAATTTCCATTCTGCATTATCATCAGGTATCTCAATTATACGCATATTACCATGCACATCATAAACCGCTCTATAATTCTTATTGATATCCGCAATGCTTATTACATCCATAAATCCTATTGGAAACTTAACATCCCTTATTACCCTACCATCAACCTTAATCTTTCTAGAATTCAATATTTTCTTTGCCTCTCTCTTATTATTAACAACACCCAGTATATCTCTAAGAACTATGAGTAAAGGAATAGATTCTCGAGCTCCATGAGGACCTGGAGATGCTTTAGGCGCGAATGGATATTTTTTTCTTGCGATTGGCCATACTCTTGGTGCTGCAAGTCTCTTAATATGCTCACTCATTTTCGTTCACCTCTTCTTCCTCTTTTTCTTCTTCCTTTTCTTCACCCTCATTACTCTCTTCTGCTTCAACTTCAATTTCCTCTTCCTCTTTCTCAAGCTCTTCAGCACTCACTCCCCTCTTCTCTTCAGCGAGCTTGTATATCTTTTCTTTTCTCCTTGAATCGCTAAGATCAAGCTTAATAAGCATCAAATTGGAGGGGTGAATCCAATACTGTACAGCCGTGTTATCAACCTTCCTCACTGTAACTCCTTCAACCGCAACACGCATATTCTTCAAGTTAACTTTTACAACCTTACCTTCATGTCCCTTAAACTTGCCCCTCATGACCTTTACTACATCGCCCTTTCTAATAGTTAAGCTCCTGAGACCATACTTTCCATAGAGCTCATCACTTAAATGAGCTTTCATCATCTTCTGCCTCTTGTGCTTAGGGGCGTTGTAAAGCATCTTTCTTTGTTTTCTTGGCAAATACGATACCATTTTTAACACCTCATACGATAATGCTGGATATTGCCGCGATTCTTGGCCATCTTTCTGCAGCTTCCCTAGCCACAGGGCCCTTTATCTCTGAGCCCTTTGTCTCACCATTAGGAGCAACTATTACGGCAGCATTATCCTCAAACTGAACCCAAGTACCATCTGCACGTCTGAATGGCCTACGCTGCCTAACTATCACTGCTGGGAATACCTTTTTTCTCATCTCTGGAGTACCTTTCTTCACACTAACAATAACCATATCACCAACACCTGCAGATGGATATTTTCTAGCAACACTATGATATTTTAGAACTTGAATTATTTCAACTTCCTTAGCTCCAGTATTATCCGCGCATACCAATCTTGCACCTGTTGGCAATCCACGAGTTTGTCTACCAGCAATACCCTTCAATTCTCTCACCTCTCAATTTTTTCAATAACCACAAAGCTCACAGTCTTACTAAGAGGTCTGCATTCCATAAAGCGAACCTTATCTCCAACCTTTGCATCTATGCAGGGGGGATTGTGAACATGATACTTTCTACGCCTTTTCTCATATCTTTCGTATTTCTTTACATATCTGAGATACTCTCTTTCAACTACCACGGTGTTTTTCATCTTGTCGGATACCACCACGCCTTCCATTATCTGACCGCGAACCTTTAGGTTTCCATGCCATGGGCAATTTGGATCGTTGCATTCTTTTTCTGGTGGCTTTGCATCCACTCCTATATCTCTATATGTCATTTTATTCTCCTCCTCATAAGTTTTTTAATCCTCTCGTGAGGTCTATAATTTATCTTATCTCCTTTTATCGTAACATTCTTACCTTCAAGTTGAAATCCAAACTTAGCACCTTTCTTCATTATCATTTTTCTTTCTCCATTCTCTTCAATTATGAGCATATGATACGTTTCATCCACTATCTTCCCTCTCTTACCAATCTGATTTGGATTAGTTGAATTTTTAATTTCTACATCAAGCCCGATTAATTCATGCATCTCTATATTTTTCCTATCTCTCATTCGTTCATCACCGTCAGTATTCGTGCAATTTGCCTTCTCAAACTCCTTATCTTTCCCGGGCTCGGTGGAGCACCACCCATAGCGCTCAACCCAAGCTCGTGCATGAGCTCTTCTCTGAGCTCACTGAGCCTCTTCAGTCTCTCTTCCGGACTCATTTCCCTTATCTGCTTCGCTTTGAGTTCCTTCGGCATTTTCATTCACCTCTTCTTTAATTTCCTCGCTAACTTTCTCTTCTTTATTACTCTCTTCAGGGGAAATTATGTTAATCTCATCTGGTAATTTAGCATCTGGAGGCATTATTTTAACAGTCACACCAATTATACCTGGCTTTGTTTTAGCAGTAGCATAACCAATACGCACCAATTCCACAGGTTTACCATTGTACTTTATAGTTCCTTCCATAAACTTCTCAGTTCTAGCCCTATCACCAGTTAATTTCCCAGAAATTATTATTTGAGCACCCTTTGCCCCTGCTTCCATTATGCGCCTTAGAGTGGAATGTCCAGCACGTCTGAAATGCCAGCCACGCTCAAGAGCCATAGCTAGCTTTTGAGCCATTATTTGAGCATTTAAATATGGATTCGGAGATTCTTTAACCTCTATAGTTGGATTTTCAACACCAAAATCATGCTGCAATTTGTCTGTAAGTTCCTTAATCTTTGAACCTTTTCTTCCTATGACCATTCCGGGCCTTTCAACTTCAAGAATGATTCTAGTTCCAAGAGGCGTACGCTGGATCTCAAGACCTCCAAATCCAGCTATTGCGGTTTCCCTCATGAGGTACTCTTTCATAAGAAGACGATTCACATTTTCTTTCACAAATTTTCTCTCATCCATATTCATTCCTCCTTAGGCACCCTTTCCTCTAAGATAACTTCAATGTTTACAGTTTCCCTACGTATTTCCACGGATCTCCCTTGTGCCCTTGGAACATACCTCTTATACATCCTACCTTTATGCGCCGCAACATGCATTATATACAAATTGTCGGTGTCTAGCTCTTTGTTCTCAGCATTTGCCTCAGCATTCTCTAAAATCTTCAGTATATGTTTTGCTTCCTTAATAGGATACTTTCCAGGGCCAATACCCCTGCGATGAGATACCGAATCAAGATAACGGAAATATGGAACTGCGCGCTTCTTCTTTATGACATCTTCTAAGAAATTCTTTGCATCATCAAGGCGCATTCCTTTTATGGCATGGCAAATATTAACTGAATCTTTTAGGGAAAGGGGTAAATCCCTCCCGTATGATTTTGCGTATTTATCGCCTTCCACCTTAATGCTGTATGGCATTTAATCACCTCACTTCAAAGGTACGAACTTGGAGCTCCTAGTTGCTCCTACACCAGGGCCACTATGTTTAACTTCCTTTCTTGTTAAAGCAAATTCTCCAAGATAGTGCCCAATCATCTCTGGCTTGATATCAACTTCAACAAATTCTTTTCCATTATGCACAGCTACTCTCTTCCCCACAAATTGAGGCAGAATTATGAGATCGCGACGATGTGTTTTAACAACTTTATCTGAGTTTATTATCTTTCTCACTGCTTTCATACGCTCCTCATCCCAGCCCCTCTTTAGAGTTCTCCTTGCTCTTGCAGGAAGGAGCTCTGCAAATTCATCCCAATTCATCCTCTGCAATTCTTCAAGGGTATAACCACGATAGGAGAATTCCTTCATTCTCCCCATTACTAGCTTCCTAGTCTTCCTCTTCCTCCTTCTTGCCGCTTTAGCACTTACATTTCTCATCTTAGCCATTCATTTCACCTCTTCTTTTTCTTCTTGGGTGATAATCTTCCAACTTTTCTACCTGGAGGTGCATTTCTGCTAACTGTGCTAGGTCTTCCAACATGCTGGTGATTACCTCCCCCATGTGGGTGATTAACTGCATTCATAGCAACTCCTCTTACACGAACATGCTTCCTAGCCTTAGAGCGCCATGCATGATACACCTTTCCAGCCTTGAGCATAGGCTTATCTTTTCTTCCTCCGCCTGCAACAACACCTATGGTGGCTCTGCATCTTGGGTCAAATAATTTGAACTCACCTGAGGGCATCTGCACAGTTGTCTTTATACCATGTGTAACAATCTGAGCATAATTACCTCCAGAACGAATATATTTTCCACCATCTCCTGGCTGAGATTCTATATTGTATATGGGAACACCTTCTGGTATGCTACCCAGGGGCAAAATATTTCCAGGTCTAATGTCTGCACCATCGCCTATTTCAATTTCCTGACCTTCATACATGCCCACATGGGCAAGCATGAGAATTTTATCGCCATTGTCAAGCACAACCCTTGCTAGAGGTGCAGTATGTCCGGGGTCATGGAATATCTCCTTAACTATACCTCTACCCTTCTCAACTTTTGGGTTAATAGGTCTCCCAGCATACCTGTGGCTAGGAGCTCTATAAACGGAAGTTCCACGACCTCTCCTCTGTGGAATTATTCTCTTACCCATTTAAACCACCTTAGAATATACCTAACCTCATGCCGACTTCTTCGGCACTATATTCTTTCTTTAACTTTACAACTGCCTTCTTTCCATACTTAGTTATGTAAGTGTTGACCTGTTCAACTTCAACATTGAACAAACGCTCTATTGCATTCTTAACCTGTGCCTTTGTTGCACTTCTTCTTATTATGAATGTAAGCTTATTTTCTTTTTCTATGAGCAAAAGGGTTTTTTCTGTCACATAGGGCTTAATTATAACTCTTGTTGGATGAAATGTCATTTAGCCCACCT
>WAKY01000061.1 GCA_015523135.1 Candidatus Aciduliprofundum sp. | reverse complement strand
TCCATCTTTTCTTTGCATGGTGGAATATCTATGGACTACATACTCAACACCCCCGATATGTGGCAAGGCAACATCGCTGATATGGAGAAATTTCATAGAGGTGTATCTCTTTAAGTTTTTAAATACTTGGTGGAGAAAGGTTTAAATTAGGATTTTTCAAAAAATTTATATAGGAAAATTTCCATAGAGGGCTGACCACTGCACTCCTCTATAACCCAATAGAAGGAGTGTAAAAAAGTAGGGAGGATGTAAATATGAACGAAAGAAGTATAAAGAAAATATTGTTAGTGACTTTAGTGTTAGCAGCGATGTTACTCAGTGGCTTTTCAGTGATGTCCGGGAATGCTGCTGCGGCAGCTCCCAATGTTTCTGCAAACAATGGCAATCTAATAGTTGCATTTCAGCAGGACATTCCAAATCTGAATATATTTGATCCTGCAACTAATACAGTGTGGAAATTTGATGCACTCGGTTGGTCTTTTGAGAGCCTTTATGCATACACACCTGACTTGATACCTTACCCAGTTATAGCTAAGAGTGCAATGGCTACAACGCCAGATGGTTTGAATATTACAGTGGAATTGAGGCAGAACGTGACATTCCAGGATGGTCAGCCTCTCACAGCTGAGGATGTTGTGTTTAGCTATCAGACCTTGTATTTTGACTCCTTGTATAAGACAAGCCTTCAATGCCTTTACTGGCCGACACCAAAGTGGCCTCGCTGGGATGGAAATGGAGTGTCTCATATAGGTGTTGTTGCAAAGGATAAATACACGGTAGAATTCCATCTAAACTATCCGTATCCATTGTTCTATCAGGTTACCTTGGGTAATACTATAATACCTGAGCATATATGGGTAAATCACCTAGTATCTGCAGGTACCGGTGATAGTGATGATATGACTTTAGATATGACCTGGGTAAACGATCCTGCAGCTTTGATTGGTACAGGTCCTTTCAAGTTTGATGAATGGAAACCTGGTAATTATGTGAGAATTTCAGTTTATCCAAATTACTGGGGTAAAGGTATGTATACTCAGTGGAAAGGACAGCAGTGGCCTTGGTATCCTGAATATATAAAGACAATAACATTCAGAATTTACAACACCTTGGATACTGCAGTTCTTGCTCTTAAGAGAGGAGATGTTCAGTTTATTGATTGGTCCATACCACCAGGTTATTATAACCAGCTGAAGACAGATCCTCATATAGGCGCAACAATTGTTGATGATCAGGGATTCTTCTATTTGGCATTCAATATGAGAAAAGGACCAATGAATGACCTTGCATTTAGACAGGCAGTTGCTTATTCAATAAATAAAGATTACATTGTAACTACATTAATGCAGGGCTATGGTACAAAGGGTACCGTTCCTATATCCATCACTTCTGGTGCTTATGTTAATACGTCTGCAATTCCACCACCCTTCGATCTGAATGCAGCTCAGCAGGTTCTAGATAGTCATGGTTATAAGGTTGGAGCTGATGGGTGGAGGCATGCTCCTGACGGAAGTCCAATTAAGGAAACAATTCTCACACCACCTAAGGATTATGATCCTATAAGAGCTGAAGCAGGTATAATGATACAGACGAACTTGCAGAAGATAAAGCTCAATATACAGAGCGTACCAACTGATTTTGATACGATAGTTTCCAAGGCCTTCGTGCAGGTTAGCTTTGATATGTACATTCTAGGATGGGGTGTAGGTGCATTTCCAGAGACATACCTTGAAGACTTCTTTGCAAGCTGGAATGCAGCACCTGTAGGTTATAACACTCCTGGCTATGCTAATCCTACAGTGGATAAATTACTCATTGAGATAAGGACTGATATGAACACCCAGGATAGAATTAACAAGATCAAGGAGATTGAAGGTATACTTGTGCATGACTTACCATACGATACCTTGTATTACAGAAAGAACATTATGGCTTATTACAAAGATGCCTGGCAGGGCTGGGTAGCGGCCTATGGTACAATATGGAATGGATTCTCACTTGGAGTTCTCCATCCGCCAACCTCTGGAGGTGGCGGTGGAGGCGGTGGCGGTGGCCACCATCCAGGACCTATAACCAATGTTACAGGAAAGACATTAACTGGTGTAGTGCCACATCTCTATGTGCCTAATGTGGCTTATGCTGGGCAGTCAATAAATGGTGCATTCTATGTAACCGATGCAAATGGCTTGCCAATAAAGGATGTTAATGTTGCCATCTATGCATCCAATGGAGTATGGGCAAATGGTACCACGGGCGACTCTGGTGGATTTGCATTTAGCGTACCTCTTAAGTTCCAGTTGTATGATAAGCCAATTACATTGACGTACTCATTCTCCGTGAATATGAATGGACATAGTTATAACTTCACAGGGTCTCAGGAAGTGACTGTGTACTTGCCAAAGAATGTTGCTAAGGTTAAGCTAAGCATTGATAAGCCAATACTCACACCTGGAGCAAGTGCTGTTGTAACCGCAAAGGTTACTGATCTGTATGCTCATCCGCTTGCAGGTGTTAATGTTACTATACTTACAGAAGAAACTGCCGGTTCTATAGAGCCCTACAATGTTACAAATAGCGATGGTATTGCTACATTCCATTACACCGCTCCAACAATGATATCCAACATAAATGCTGTGGATATAGTAAAAGCCAAGATTAATGTGAATAATACCATACTTACAAACCTTCAGACAGGTACTCTATTCATACCTATACAGAGCCAGGGAAGCAGCTGGTACAAGGTTATGATAGAGCATGTGAGCAGTTATGGAATTACTGCAGGTAAGAGCACTGATATAACAGTTAAGGTTGTTGATATTAATGGAAATCCAGTGGCAAATCACGATGTTTATGTTGCTGCCTATTACTCCAATGCAACCGATCCTAACTGGTATGGCGAGCAGACTGTGCCAGCTTGGGGTGTACAGTGGGATTCAACTCAGAAGACTACGGATAGCAATGGCGAGGCAACATTCACTCTAACTGCAACTGAAAATGCAAATATTCCGGTTATAGTTGAGGCATATACTCAGGATACATACATGGCACCTGACAGCGTGCAGATCTATGTGGGTAACGATACTGGCTTTGATCCTTACATTGGCGCTTGGACTGGCTTATATGCAATGGATATGCAGCTCAACAAAGTAACTGCTGGCAACGGACAGCAGGTACAGGTTACAATGACCGTATATGATGCATCTACAAATGCACCATTGGCAAATGCATCTGTGTTCATGGCCGTGTTTGGTACCGATTATGGCTTCGGTGCTGACTGGGCAAACAACGCAGGTACATATGTATGGTGGGCAGGTCAGAGTGTTATATGGGGCACAACTGATGCAAATGGTCAGTTCTCATATACTTTGAACACCAGTGCTCTTAGGGCAGATCAGCCAATATTCGTAAGTGCTTGGATGGATGCTTATGGATATGGATTTAGTGCAATTTACACTGGGCTCGGTTTTGACTATCCATACCTCTTTGGTGTAAAAGATAGTTTTGTACTTCAGAGAGCTCCGATAATGGGTATATCAGATATAATGGTCAATGAGTTCTACCTCAGCGATAATATAACAACCACTATGATGACATTGAAAGTTGTTGATATGAACGGTCCTCTAGCAGGAGTAACTGTATCTGCAGATTGGAGCCTTGGCAACTATAAGAATAGCACAACCGCAACTACAAATGCTCAGGGTATTGCACAGTTCAACATAACAATCGAGCCAACAATTGCAGATAGCATTGTGTCTGTATCAATACTGCTCTCCTCCACTGACCATGCAATGGAGCTCAACTATGAGTACGATATACCATTCCTCTCCGGAACTTCTGAGCTTTCCAACGTGAGTGTATTCAGCTGTCTTAAAGTGATGACTGGCAGTACAAGCACATATGTGGATATGGTTCCATACAAGGGCAAAGCGATGATAAGAATGCAGTTAGTTGGTGGACTTGAGGGTAGACCTATTGCAGGTGAGAAGGTAACTCTCTCGACACCAGCTGGAACAGTGGATCAGGCAACCAAAGTTACAGATGCCAACGGTATAGTTGTGTTCAACTATACAGCACCCGATATCCTGCTACCTGCACACTACGTATTCGAGGTATACTCCCAGAGTGGGGCTATGTACTACTTTGGAGTTGAAGTTGCAGGTAAGTTCAACAATACACTAGAAATAAGCGATTATATAAACAGCCTCAATCAGAAGATTGCTGACCAGAGCTCACAGATACAGGACCTACAGAACAAGTATAATAATCTAAATACTGAATACAACAACTTGCAGGATAAGTATAGCAGCTTGCAGGCCAATTATACGGACCTAGGCAAGCAGAAAGACCAGGCAGTAACAATGCAGTATGTATGGCTCTCTCTGTTCATCATAATGCTAATTATAGCAATAGTGATGTACTACGCAGGCAAGAAGAGCGGAGGAAAGACACCACCCAGTGAAGAAGAAACCACAGAAGAAGAGGAAACTGAGGAAGAGGAACAGCCTACAGAGGAAATAGAAGAAGAAAGCGAAGAGGGCTCTGAGGAAGAAGAACCAGAAACCTCAGAGGAGGAAGAAAATAAAGAGGAGTAATCCTCTTAACTTTTTATTTTATTTTTGTTAGATTTAACTCCATTGCAATTGTTGGATATCCAAGCTCAAAATTCTCTAAAACCTCGGGATGTATTTCTCCAAAGAGCCCTATTTCATCGCCTCTATAAATTCCCGCCACCCTGCCTGAAATGAAACTGTTATGCTCAATATCCTTTATTTCATATTTTTCAATGCCTAAATCTCTCAATATTGCTTCTACATAGGACTTGCTTAGCGTGAAGCTTGCTGAAGAATCAATGTACAAGAATGCAAGATGCTCTTCTTTTCTCTCTCTAATTACATAACCTATCTCAAATATTCTCTGAGGCAGCTCTCTATGCTTGTTCTTGCGAAGAATTTCCATCAAAGATGGGATGAGCCAGCTGCGTAGGGTGGTTCCATCTTCAGTTATAGGATTTTCTATCTCTACAAAATTTTCTCTAGGTAATCTCATAATATCATACTGGATTTTAGGTGAAGTTATAGTCAAAGTTGTGACTTCTGAGAATCCTAAGCCAAGCATTATCCCCCTTATTATACTTTCAAGATCTTTTATCGTGCTTCCTATCTTTTCTTTAGTTGGTAGAGAAGGTCTGAAGTTCTGAAAAGTTAAGCCTTTGGCAATATCTTCAATTATATCCACAGGGTGAAGAATATCCATTCTGTATGGTGGAATTGTGACCTTTATACTTCCATTCTCTATTTCAGCATCAAAGCGCATTCTTTGCAGAGAATCTAAAACATCCTCATCTCTCAATTTCCTGCCTAAAATTTTCTCAATATAATCTTTTTTAACTTCAATTTTTTCATACTCTAATCCTGGAGTTTTGATAATTCTATCTGAATATTTTATTTCTACACTTTCAATTGAAGCACCTCTATCTGCAAAGGAGCAAGCTAGAATATTGAGCACAGAATTCAAGGTATTCAAATCTGTGCCTGTTATATCAATGAATATATTTTTCGTTTTGTTTGTTATCTGAGTTAAAGTTCCGTTGATTATTGGAGGAAATGACAGAACATTTCCTTCAGCATCCACTATAATTGGATAATCTTTTAGACTGGCAAGAATATGTGCATACTCTACACCTTTAGGATGCTTTTTTAGAATCTCCTCTACGCTCATTTCTTCTTGAAATCCTAACGGGACGAATTTAAAATTCTTATCCTTGGGAACATAGTAAAAAGGTGGCTTAACTTTGTCAAAATCATGCAACCCTATTGCTAATTTTTTTCTTTTTCTACCAACAGTTATATGCAATTTCTCTTGAAAATCCATCATACTCTTTATCATTAAATCGTCTACTTCTATTCCTTTAATTACAGCTCCCACAATGTAAGGCCTTATATTTTTCATTCTATCATCCACGAATATTTCCACATCCCCATTTCTTGCCTCATATTTTGGAGCCCCTCTCTCAATGCCCCAAAATCCCCTTATGGCTCTAACAACTCCTTCAACAGTGTACAGATCTGGCCTATCTGGAAAGAATTCTACGCGGAGCTCTTTCTCATCAAGCTCCTTAAAATCGGCCCCAAGCATATTTACATCTCTTATGAATTTATCTTCGTCAATATTGAATCTCTTAAGCTCATCTCTCTGTAATCTTATAACAGGCATACATACTAAAAAGAGGTATTGTAAAAAAAGTTTACCTTATCTCTTTCAAAGCAAGTTTAACAGCTTCGTCGGGAGAGTTTACCTCTATGTACTTTCCTTTTGTTATCTTCTCCTTCTCCAATTCCCAAGAATTTAATGCAATTACCGTTTTTCCCTCGTTCAAAGCGAAAGATATTTCTGATAGTGTTCCCACAAATCCATCTATGGCAATTAGAACATCAGCACTTCTTACTAACAGATGATTTCTCGCTAAGCCATAGTATGTTGGGATTGCAATATCAACATAGGGATTTGCCTCTTCCTTGCCATAAGGTAAAATTCCAATTGTCAATCCACCCGCATCCTTTGCACCTTTTGAGGCATGAAGCATAACTCCTCCTAAGCCGCCTGAGGCAAGGACGCATTTATTTTTTGCAATTAACTCTCCAACTCTGTATGCCATTTTACAAATCTCTTCTTCGCATGTAGAACCGCCTATAACACCTATAATAGGATACATAAAAACATAAAAGAAAAAGAGTGAGTTAAAATTTTCTAAAATTTAAACTTACCATCTATTATTGTAACTTCTCTTTTTGTAGTTGTTGTATCTCTTATTGTATTGTCTCTCATGCTCTTCAGCGCTCATATCCAACTCTTCATTTATATCTCCTAGCTCTTCTTCACTCTTTTTTATACTTCCATACTTTCCAACATTCAGGCGCATGTGACCTCTTACTAGGGAAATGTATCCATTGTCTACGTATATTGTTTCCCCCTCGGTAATCATATCTGCCTGCTCGTTCCATAGGGACATTATTATAGTTCCTGTTTCATCTCCAACAACAGCTTCAGTCACATGCTTCGTCTCACCATACTTGGTGTTAATCTCTTTTGGCTCTCCCTTATGTAGAACCTTTGCCAAAACATTAACTCTTTTGGCATTTGGGTTCAAGTCCTTTATTTTGGTTAATTCTTCCATTTTCTACACTTCCTTTTTCTTTAGGGCTTTAAGCCCAACCACTTTAAATGCTGATGGTATAAAAAACTTCGTATTCACAAATCGTGGCATGACTTATCACGACATTGATATGAAAGGAATTAAATATGTGTTATCAATTTGGATTTTAGATGAAAGTAGTCCCCCTTGGCATAAAGAACTTGGATGCTTTCCTTCCAGGGATTAGGGAAGAGTCTCTAAACCTTATTTATGGTCCCCCAGGCTCGGGTAAGACAATATTTGCAATGCAGTATTTAGCCAGCGGCGCGTTAAAAGGCGAGAATGTATTGTATATATCCCTTGACCAACCAAGTTGGATTGTACGAGAAAATTTTGAAGATTTTGACATACTTCTTGATGAAATTTACATTTTTGACGCAGTGCCTGTGATTTCTAGCAAAGCTGAGGTTAAGCCAGTTAGGGAAGTCACTCCTATTGCCACTCCTGCAAAGATGAAAAATACTGAGAAGAATAAGAAGGTATTTGAAGCGGATGTCTTATCTTTAAGGGCCACTTTGAAAAATGTGTTTGATAGAATAAGATTTGATAGGATTGTGGTGGATTCTATAACTTCCCTAAGGTATTTTTATATGCGAGGATTAAATCCAGATGCAGCTGTGCACGCATTTCTAAATTTCTTAGAAGAAAATTCTAATAGTGCAGTTATAGTTACTGCAGAGGATTACGATAATCTCCTTTCAGACAAGCCTATGATGGATTCAGTGATATTTTTGGACTTCTCAAATAGAAACTTTGAAATGGTAATAGAAAAAAGTACTGTTCCATATACCATCGATAAAATACCTTTAACTCTTACAAAAAGAGGTTTTTCAGTGGATGAAAAATTCTACATCAAGTTCACTAGGAGGAAGGTTAAATGAGAGTGAAATTTGGTGTTGCAGGGCTAGACAAGATGCTTGAAGGAGGTTTGATTAAGGGAAATACATATCTCCTTGTTGGAGAAACAGGCACAGGTAAGACAATATTATCTGCAAGATTCCTGCTTGAAGGGTTAAACAATGGGGAAAATTGTTTATATATATCCGTAGATAAGCACCCTTCTTTGGTTCTACAGAGAATTATGCTTGGTTTTGGTTGGAATCTTAGCAGATTGCGTGTAATGGATGCTGTTCCCGTAGAATCCCTCTATTCTACAACTCCTTCCATAAAGGATATAACTGCCAAGGGAGAAATCAGGGCTGCCTATGAGGATTCAAACAAGGCAAAGAGTGGAGGGCTAAGTGTAGAAGCTCTAGTTATAAAGGTAAATCAAGAGCTCAAAAAGGGTAAGATAGACAGAGTGGTTTTAGATTCTCTCACAGTTTTTAAGAATTTTGCGGTTGAGGAAAGTCGCTCTTTGCTTAGTATACATAGATTATTCACATTCTTTCAGAATATTGGAGCAACAACGATAATAACCGCCTCAGATAAGATGGATTTGCGAGGCGAAATTCTTCTTAGCTCTGGAGTTATAAAGCTTGAAAAAAATCCGAGCAATAGTGGTGAGGAAAGATATATTAGAATTTTGAAAATGCGTGGCTCTGGCTACGATCCAAAGGCAAAGAGAATGTACATAACTGAAGATGGAGTATTCGTTTTAAGATGAAATTTTATATACTCTAAAATTTATAATGTCTTAATGGGCTATGAAATTCCTAAAGAGGATGAAATTAAGGAAATCTTGCTTAAAATTATGAAGAGAAGAAGTATAATTGAATCCCAGGCAGAATTGCACAGGGAAGTTATGAAACATTTAAAGAGAAGAAATAAAGAGTACAAGTTGAGTGGTAAAAGAATGCGAATGATTGCCCTTGCTACGGGTAAGATTAAGATAGAGATAAGGTACAAGCTCACAGATAAAGTTGTGGAGGAGATGGATAAATGTCCAGTGTGTGGTGGAGATATGGTAAGAATAGAGAATTCAACCCTTGATGGTGAGAACGTTGTGATAGGGTTCAAGTGCACAAGGTGCCCTTACTGGACTGGAAAGAAGCTTAGAATGCCCATAAGGTATATATTTCGCTACAAATCGTAATTATACCCATGTTGCACGCTCTAATTCCCTATCTTTCTTTGTTTTCTTCTTGAACTCCTTGTAATGCTTTTTGCAAAGATGTACCTTTGTGCTTTTTCCCTCTTTTAGATTGAAAATTTTCTCTGCTTTCTTTCTAGATACTGTTTTAACTGCTACTTCATCACATCCAACTACATCACATGTTTTCTCGTTCATAGGTTTAGCAATTTATTCGTGTATAATAATTTTTGCCCCTTCTCACGATAACTTTAAAATAAAAGTTACTATTATGCGGGTAAAGGTGATGGTACATGGCGACTTTCAAAGTGGTTATAAATGATACTAAAACGGGAAAATCGTATCAGAAGGAGATTACTGGTACTAAGGCTAATTCTCTCATAGGAAAGAGAATTGGGCAAGAGGTAGATGGAGTTTTTGTAGATTTACCAGGCTATAAGCTTCTTATAACTGGTGGCACGGATAAGGATGGATTTCCAATGAGAAAGAATCTTCAAGGTGCTCGCAGGAAAAAGCTATTACTCAAGGGAGGCATAGGATTCCATCCAACTAGGCCTGGAATGAGGAAGAAAAAGATGGTTAGAGGTAATACAATCTCCGCAGAGATTGTGCAGATTAATATGAAGATTGTGCAGTATGGTCCAAAGCCCATTGAGGAGGCCATAAAGGAAGGTGAAGCATGAGCCTTCCAAAACAGCCTGAAGTGAATATCGGAATGGTTGGGCATGTGGACCATGGCAAAACCACATTAACAAAGGCAATTACGGGAAAATGGACAGATACCCATAGCGAGGAGATGAGGAGGGGTATAACCATAAAATTGGGCTATGCCGATGCTGCCTTTTACAAATGCAAGGATGTTGCGCCGCCATCTTGCTATGTTTCAGACCCCTCAAAATGTCCAGATGGAGCCGATTTATTGCGTGTAGTTTCTTTTGTGGATGCTCCAGGTCATGAAACTTTGATGGCTACTATGCTGAGCGGCGCGGCAATTATGAATGGAGCCCTTCTTGTAATAGCGGCGAATCAGAAATGCCCACAACCACAAACTAAGGAGCATCTTATGGCTTTGGATATTGTGGGAGTAAAGAAAATAATAATTGTCCAGAATAAAATTGATTTAGTGGACGATGATAGGGCTAGGGAGAATTATAGGGAAATTAAAGAATTTGTAAAAGGTACAGTTGCAGAGGATGCACCTATTATCCCTGTGAGTGCTCATCATGATGCAAATATTGATGTTCTCATTGAAGCAATAGAGAAGCATATTCCAACTCCAAAATTTGACCCTAGTAAGCCTCCAAGATTGTACATTGCTAGAAGCTTTGATGTGAACAAGCCGGGCACTAGGCCCAAGGATTTAGTTGGGGGGGTGATAGGAGGTTCTTTAATACAGGGTAAATTCAAGGTTGGAGATGAAATTGAAATTCTCCCGGGATTTTACATTTTGAAAGGGAACAAGGTTGAATGGGAGCCTATACACACGGAAATTGTCTCCCTAATGTCTGGTGGAAGGTACTGGGATGAGATAAAGCCGGGGGGTCTCGTTGGAATAGGAACAAAATTGGATCCTGCCATAACTAAGAATGATGGACTAATAGGAAGAATGGCTGGAAAGCCAGGAACATTGCCTCCCGTGCTAACTAGCATAACTATGGATGTTCATCTACTTGAGCGTGTGGTTGGCTCTCGTGAAGAGAGGAAAGTTGAAAAGATAAAAACCAATGAGCTTTTAATGCTCAACATAGGAACTCTTGCCACTGTGGGTATTGTTACAAGTGGAAGAGACGATACTGTTGAGCTTAAATTGAAATATCCCGCTGTAGCAGAGAATGGTCAGAGGGTTGCAATTGGAAGGAGAATAGAGAACAGGTGGAGATTGATAGGTTACGGGATAATAAAATAATTAATATTCTAATTTCATCTGATGTTGCTCTTTATTTATAAAGCCTTTTAGATTATAGCCCTCCACAACTAATTCGCTTAGTATTTGCACATAAGCGCTATCGTAATTCTGGGTTGGGATGTAGGCAGAATTGTTGCGGGGCACATTAAATCCTTGTGATAGCAGTATTTCCAGAGCTTTTTTTCTCTCTTCCCCAACTATCTTCTCCCTGTATTGGGGAATGCCCACATTGCATTTTTCAAGCTCTCTCATAAATATTGGTCTATTGAAAAGCTTGTAAAGCGTGTAAAGGGTTATATCTGGGGCTTCTTCTTCATCTATATCTCTTGCCTTCTTCCCAATTATTTCGTATATTGTCTTTTTTCTATTTTGCTGAACGCTGTAAACCTTTGCTGGTTTGATGAATCTTTCTTTTAGGATTCCCATATCTGCCATGGCTTGCAAGTATCCTGTTAAAATGAGACGATGCTTCTTTACACCTTTTTTCGCAAGCTCCTTGGATAAATCATTTATGGATCTACCATCCTTGCCCAAGATTTCGATTATCAGGTCCTTCAATGACTTGCCCACAATCTCCTTCTCCATGAAAATCTGAAATGTGATTTGCAACACTCTATAAATAGCTTTTGTTTTTTCATTAAGGCTCTTTATAAAATTCTTGGGTATGCTTTATATCTTAAATTCCATTTAACGGTGTGAGAGCTTATATTCTCGTGGGAAAATCATCGCGTTTGCCTAAAAAGCACCTTGTTGAAGTTCTCACAAGGAAGAGATTGATAGATTTGGTTGTTGAAAATTTGCAAGATATGGGACTTGATGTGGTTATTTACTCAAAAATACCTTTAAATGCCAATGCTCCTGTTATTGAGGATAAATCATCTTGGATTCTTGAATCTGTGTGCTCATTATTCAATTTTGGTAATGAATTTTTGTTATTTGGAGGGGATATGCCCCTCGTGAGAAAGGAAGCCCTTGAGATGCTTTTTGAGCAATGGGATGGAAAGAATGGTGTAGTGCCAAGATGGATTGATACAGGCTATTTGGAGCCATTGCATGCAATTTACACAAAGAGAATGCTTTCCTGCCTTTGTAATGCAAAGAGTTTGACTGAGGGAATTGAAAATTGCCCCGCTGTGAAATTTATGCCTGCTGAAAGAATGCCCAAAGAAACATTTTTCAATGTCAATACCAATGAGGATTTAGAGAAATTAAAGAGTATGCTCTCCCATTTTTAATTTGCAAATTGCATGTGCAGAGAGCAAAGCTACACCGAATGTTAGGGTAATGCCAGTGTATATAAATAGCAATGGTAATAAAGAAACAAAACAGTTTCCACATCCAGAGGTAGCGGTACCAGACGAAGCTACAAAGAAAGGATAGCCAATGGATAGTCCCCAAACAAAAGATGAAAGTGCTATATTTATCCCATTATCATTTAAGAGGAAATACTTGCAATCTTTAGATAAATAAGCTAAGATGTTCATTATTAAAGAGAAGATGAATGCGAGAATTACTGGAAAAAGGTATATTAAGTTTAGGTAATGAAGAATTCTGCACGAAAAGTTGCGATAATAAAAAAGAGAACCCACAAAGAATGCTCCAAGAGGTAGATTTATTAGAAATGCTAATTTTCCTTTCTTTTTTGAGAGTTCTTGTTTTAGAAGTATTTAAATTACCTTGCAGGGATGCTATGGCTAAAAGGGTAAATGTTAGAATTGTAAATATTGGATATAGATACAATCTTAGTGGGTAGTAAGAATGCCATAGAGTGGGGGCCATCAATGCATTTAGTATTAATGAAAATATGGACAATGATAAGGAGCCAATGAATCTTTTGAGATAATAGGCGATAAGGATTGATATGAAGGATGTTAGAGCGAATAACAGGAAGAAATACAAAAAATCGGTGTTTAAGCACAAGAAAAAAGCAACTGCTAGGGATATAGCAGATATTGGAATTGCAAGGTTAGAAATCCATTTTTCTCCCTTTACCATTTACATCACTTTTATGAAAATAGGTATTTTAGATACTTAACTTTTTTCAATTCGCAAAAGATAAATAATTCTGTTTCCATCTCTATCCATGGGGAATAGGGTACAAGAAATAATTTATAAGCATAGGAATGATGATTCAAAGCTTCTGGCAATTCTGCATGATGTGCAGGACGAATTCGGCTATATTCCCGAGGATGCGATAAAAACTATTGCGAAAGAGTTAGGCATGAAGAAAGGCGAAATTTATGATGCTGCATCATTTTATTCATTTTTCAAGTTCGAACCCGAAGGGAAGCACGAAGTAATGATTTGCGACTGTATAGTTTGCCACATCAAAGGCTCGGAGAGAATAATTGAAAGAATTGAGAAAGAGTTTGGGGTGAAGATGGGCGAGACAACAAAGGATGGCAAATTCACATTCAAAATCGTCGAAGGACTCGGATACTGCGAGCACTCGCCTGTGATGATGATAGACGGAAAAATTTACGGGAATTTAACTCCCGAGAAAGCGGTGGAAATTTTGAGGGGGTGCGAGTGATGATGCTTCTCAAAGATGCGAGCAATGTGGAAGATTACCTCGCGCAAGGCGGTTTCAAAGCGCTCCGCAAAGCATTGGAATTCG
>WAKY01000060.1 GCA_015523135.1 Candidatus Aciduliprofundum sp. | reverse complement strand
TTTCAATAGGTACAAATAACACTCGTGTGAATGTGATTTATGGAAATAACGAGAATAAAAACTCTGTGAAGATAGTGGTTGATACCGTAAGGTATGCGGGAGGACTTAAGATTTATAACAAGGATGGAACACTCAAGGATAAAAAGATATTAAGATATCATGCCTTCGTAGGGCAGTCCTTCAATTATATCGCAGAGGTAAATAATATAAACAATAACAGAAGTGTAGTGAAATATGTGAGCCTAAATGGTTCTTGGAGCATGGATGGATTAAAAATAACCAACATATCCTCCAACGAAACTAGGATAGATTTTACCGTGTATATGAACAATGTTCCATACACAAAGGTCTTTGATAATGCTAGCTTAGGAGATGGGGTTGTAAATAAAATAGCATTGCATTTCCACATAACAGTGCAGATGGAAAACAAAACTATAAGGGGATTTCCATGGTACAGTTATAAGCCTGGAAAAGGACTATCCCTTGATGGCAGGAAGAATTACACGGGTGAGGTAGTGAGTTTTCAGATAAAGTACGATAAAGAGATAGATGGATGGGATTACAAGGATAATACATCAAAAATTGTAGTGGCAAACAACATATTCTGGGGAATATCTGGAAATGATAAGGTTATTCATATGATAGCCGAGAAATATGGTAACTCAAGGGCAAATGTAGGAAATAGAAGCTATGGAGACAATACTCTTCCTCATAGAAGAATGTTGTTCAGACACAATGGAAGAATAGTTTTCACTGAGGTTGGAGAGTGGCAGAGAATTGGAAAGTTTCGCTGGGAGTCAAATGTCACAGTGGATAATCAAATAAAGCAGGCCTATTACCAGATTATTGGTGGAGAAAGAATAGTAAAATGGTATGATCATAGGGTGTTTGCATTAACAGTGTTAAATGGGGCTCTAATATATCCTGTTGGAAGCAGCATATTCCAAGACCCTTCCATAGAAGTTAACGAGTTCTACATATCCTTTGGAAACTTAGTGGCTCCTTCTATGGGGTTATCCCTAATAGGAATAGCAGCGGTTGCTATAGTTCTAGTTGCTTTTGCAATTTACAGAATAAAAAAATAATTTTATTTTTTCTTTTTTCCAAAGAGTGGGATTATTAGTATTATTATTGAAGTTATTCCTTCCATTAGTAGAGTTCCTTGTTGAAGGGTTACTGAGAATGATGTGGTATATATTAGTAAGAATCTAAGTACAGCAGATGTTATGGATGCTATGAATCCTATTTTCATCCCGAAATTTGAGGATATATAAAATAGAAGTATTGCCAATAATATTAGAAGTGCGGGAGCTCCGTAAAATAGGAGCGAGGTGAAAGGTATAACGGGAATAGTAAAAACGGAAATTATTGTTGGTATGAGCACAATTAAAAATTTTGCAGAGAGAGAAAGTCCATAAAGATTTTTATATTCCTTTTTTAAATCATTTGGCTCTGGCATGTCTTTCAATATATTTTCAATATCCTCACCATTTTTCAACCTCTCAGAAATTTCAGAGTTCAGCTCTTTTACAATTTCTTCTCTTCTCTTTTTCTCTATACTCCATAATGCTCTGCGTATTCTCCTTAAATATTCATCCTTATTCATCTCTCTCACCAAGGATATTATTCATACTTTTTACCATAACCTTCCAAATTTTCTTTCCTTCCTTGTACTTTTTTATTCCCTCATCGGTCAATTTGTAGTATTTCCTCGGTATTCCACTTTCCACAAGCACCCACTCACTCTCAACCAAGCCTCTTGCCTCCATTCTGTGCAAGGCAGGATATAAAGTACCTTCCTTTATTTTTAAAAATCCATTTGAGAGGGAATCAAGTTCTTTTATTATCTCTAACCCATATTTTCTACCTCTGGATAATATGCCCAAGATGCTTAGCTCGATAAGGCCCTTTTTTAGTTCCCTTGGTAATTGGCTCATTCAAAATGATATCATCTATATTGTATAAAAATTTGATGCAAGGACAAAGTTAATTACTTTCCATGCAATATTCTATTACCCCTGTGATGAGTTCAGCCTTAGCTGAGAATGATGAGAGACGGGCGGGCTGAGGGGTTTTTACAATTTTTGATTTTCAAATGTAAAAATCTTTTGAGATTTTCATAAAGAAGTGTTTTTAAGATAAAATTGTAAAGGAGGAAATATGATGGCTGAAACAATAAGCTTGGGTATGGAATGCTCTCCGGAGCACAATGATACTATGCTAACATTGATGGCTAGAGCCCTCCTCTATGCACAGGGAGATGCCAAGATAGCATTAGCTAGAGCACTTTTGCAGCTTATGAATTAATCTTTTATAATTATCTCGTAAGTTAATTCTGTTCCACCTCTTTTGAGAATAGCAGAAACTGGGCAATAGCGAGTTTGAGATAGTTCTACTGCCTTCTTTGCCTTCTCGTAATCAACTCCCCAGAATATATATTTTAAATGCACCTTCGTATACACTTTTGGATGCTCTTGAGCCGTTTCCCCCTCAATTTCAATTTCAAACTTTCTTGGCTCGTTTCTCATCTTGCGTAAAATTGCGACAACATCCATGCCTGTGCAGCCGCCCAAGCTCATCAATAGAGCTTCCATGGGTGCAGGTGCTTTCTGCTCGCCCAAGTAATCTGATTCTAGAATAATTGAATGATTCTCTGTCTCTCCTATAAATCGCATTCCCTCAATATGCCTCATAGTTACCTTTGCCATAGTACCGCATGTGCATCTTGATTAAAACTTTTGTTGAAAAATATTTGTAGAGGCAAAACTTATACCAAGTATGCATATTTCTTCTGAGAATCCACAGGATGAGCATGGAATGCAGTACCATATAGCTTGTAAGCCCGGCGATGTAGCAAGGTATGTTCTTATGCCAGGAGATCCTGCAAGGATAGATGTGCTCTCTTCCTTTTGGGATGAGAGGAGAGAAATAGCTTACCATCGAGAATTTAAGACACATACGGGGAAATATAAGGGTGTTGGAGTATCTGCAACTAGTACGGGCATAGGTTCTCCCTCCGCAATAATTGCCTTGGAAGAGCTCGCAAGGATTGGAGCGGATACCTTTATTCGCGTTGGCTCTACAGGTGCAATACAAGAAAACATTGAGATTGGGGATCTGATTATAAGCAGTGCTGCAGTGCGTCTTGAAGGCACTAGCAAGGAATATGTTCGTGTAGAGTATCCTGCCTCTGCCAATTATGAAGTTCTTTTGGCCTTGATTGAAGCAGCTGAGAATGAAGGTATGAATTACCATGTGGGTATAACTGCAAGCACCGATTCTTTCTATTTAGGTCAAGGAAGGCCGGGATTTAAGGGATATGTGCAATCCACCTCGCAAAAAATTTTGGATGATTTGAGAAGAGCCAATGTGCTTAATTTTGAGATGGAAGCGGCTGCAATTTTCACAGTTTCCAATATTTACAGATTGAGAGCTGGGAGTATTGCAGTTGTATTTACCAATCGTATCAAAGGTGAATTTGAGGTAGTATCTCAAGGGCTAGTGGCTAAGGTGGCAAACGAAGCAGTTAGAATACTTGCAGATTGGGATGAAGAAAAGAAGAAAAAGAATAAAAAATACTTCTATCCTTCGCTGGTGCGAAGATGATTGAATATTTGTATCTCTTCCTAATTTCCATGTTACCCATAG
>WAKY01000059.1 GCA_015523135.1 Candidatus Aciduliprofundum sp. | reverse complement strand
TTGATGGAGGAGATATAGTATTTCTCCTTGCTGGCCTTGGTGGAGGAACAGGTGGGGGTGCAGGACCTGTTATAAGCGAGATAGCGAGGGATGCAGGGGCTCTCGTTGTATCCATGGTAACCATGCCATTTAAGGCAGAGGGGAAGAAGAGATGGGAGCAGGCGGAAATGTCCTTAGAGCGATTTAGGGAGCATTCTCACACAGTTATAGTTCTTGATAATAACAGGCTTGTTAGCTTGGCAAAGAATTTACCCATAAAGAAGGCATTTGCAATTATGGATTATTTAATTGGAGATGTTATAACCAACTTGGCTGATGCAATAACCATACCTTCCTTGATGAATATAGATTTCTCGGATCTGGAAGCGTTGATGAGAAATGGAGGCACTTCCACAATTCTCTACGGGGAGGGAAATTACTACACGCCACAGGATGCCGTAATGGACACTTTGAATAATCCCCTAATGGACATAGATTATCGTGGTGCCAATGGTGCTCTTATCCATATCACAGGTGGCTCTGAGATGTCACTGCAAACAGTTTATAGGATTGCGGAGGGAATAACCTCGGGCATAAGAGATGATGCAGAAGTGAAGATAGGAGCGAGGGTTGATGATAGATACACCAAGAAATTGAAAATAACAACTATATTAACGGGAGTGCATACACCATACTTGCAAAAGAGGGAGGCAAGGTACATAACGGAAGAGATAGGAGGGATAAATGACCTAATCTCCGTGGTCTACTAACTTTTTCCAAAATTATTTATACAATAAGCGTTTTCGTGCTTTGCCTATGATTGATTAGATGAAGGAGGTAAAGAAAATGGCTGCAATATATGTAAGGTTTGAAACCCCAAAGGAACTGCAGGAAAAAATGCTTAGTGCCATAGAGATTTCCAAGGAAACTGGAAAGATTAGGAAAGGCACAAACGAAGTTACAAAGACCGTTGAGAGAGGAGATGCAAAGTTTGTGGTAATTGCCGAGGATGTGAATCCTCCAGAGATAGTAGCTCACCTGCCATTGCTTTGTGAAGAGAAGGACATACCCTATGGCTATGTTGCCACAAAGGAAGAGCTCGGTAAGAGAGTTGGCATAAAGAGTGCTGCCTCAGTGAGTATCCTTGACTTTGGAAAAGCTGCAGATTCTTTCAAAGAGATAATTGAGCAGATTAAGGCAATAAAGAAGTAAAGGTGATTTAGATGGCAGATGAAGCTACGCCCGCCGAAGTCGTTGAAATTATGGGAAGAACAGGGATGACCGGTGAGGTTACTCAAGTCAAGGTTCGTGTTCTTGAAGGTAGAGACAAGGGAAGAATTCTAACCCGTAATGTTATGGGTCCTGTGCGAGTTGGAGATATATTGATGCTTAGAGAAACTGCAAGAGAGGCAAGAAAGCTGGAGGCAAGGTGATTTAAATGCCTACAAAGCATGTTTGTGCCTTCTGCGGAAAGGAGATAGAGCCGGGTACTGGAAAGATGTATGTCACAAAAACAGGCACAGTTTACTATTTTTGCAGTAGTAAGTGTTACAAGAATATGATTGAATTACAGAGAATACCCCGTAAGGTTAGATGGACAGCTGCGTATAGAAAAGAAAAAGAAGTTAGGTTACATTTGATACAGAGGCGGGAGAATGAAGCAGAGAACACTGGTACTGCTTAAACCCGATGCCGTTAATAGAAGACTCATCGGAGAGATTATCTCCCGCTTTGAAAAGAAAGGATTGAAGATAGTAGCAATGAAAATGCTGTGGCTAAGCAGGGAGAAGGCAGAGAAGCATTATGAGGTGCATAAGGGCAAGCCCTTCTACGAGAGCTTGATAGATTACATAACCTCTGGACCAATAGTTGCAATGGTTTTAGAGGGAGATAGAGCCATAGAAGTTGTACGCAAGATGATGGGCAAAACAAATGGAATAGAGGCAGAGCCAGGAACGATTAGAGGAGATTTTGCAATGAGCATACAGAACAACCTTGTGCATGGCTCAGATTCAGAAGAATCAGCAAAGAGGGAGATACCTATATTCTTTGATGATAGCGAGCTCTTAGAGTACAGGCTAGTGGACGAAGTCTGGATATAATGTACTCTGAGAATGATATAGGCATTTTTTCTTTTTTATCCTCCACTCCTGGCATAGGTGGAAAATTAAGAAAGAAGGTTGAAGATTTCTATGTTGAAGAGATTCCATTGGAGTTAGAGAAAAAAGATAATGGAAGGAATCTTTGCCTAAAAGTTAAGCTTTTTAACTGGGAAACCAACAGATTTGTGAAAATATTGAGCAAGAATTTAGGAATCAGCAAGCATCGCATAAAATTTGCAGGAAACAAGGATAAGAGGGGCATAACTATTCAATATTTTTGCATTCTCAATTACCAACAGGAGATAAAATTAGAACTGAAGGATGTGGAAATTCTTGAAGAATTTAGGAGCGATGGGGAGATAAATATTGGAGATTTATACGGGAATAAATTCAACATTTTAGTTAGAGATGCAAAATGCGATGATAGAGTTGATAAGATAGAGGATGAATTAAATGGCTTTTTCCCGAATTTCTTTGGTGTGCAGAGATTTGGAGCAAGCAGACCCATTACCCACATTGTTGGAAAATTCATAATTGAAGGAAAATACAATGAGGCAGTAAGATACTACATTGGCTTTCCATCCTCATTTGATGAGGATGAGGGAAGAAAGATTTTCTTTGAGAACATGGATGCGAGGGAGACCATAAAAAATATAGGAAAAAATGCAAGTTACGAGAGAGCAATGTTAAATCATCTAATAAAGAACGAGGGAGATTATGTGGGTGCTCTAAAACAATTACCCAAGAATCTTTTGCTTCTATTTGTGCATGGATATCAAAGCTACATTTTCAACAAAATTCTTAGCAAGAGATTAGAAATTGGAATCGATGTGCAAGTTGGGGATATTGTTATGAAGGTGGATAAATTTGGATTGCCTATGCAAGAATTTGTCAAAGTTACAGATTTCAATATTGAAAAGATAAAAAAGTTAATTGAAGCAAGAAGAGCATACATTTCCACCATATTATTCGGCTACGACTCATATTTTAGCGGGGGAGTGCAAGGGGAGATTGAAAAGGAGGTAATTAACGAAGAGGGCATAGATAAAAAAATGTTTCACATAAGAGAAATCCCAGAATTGAGCTCAAAGGGCAGAAGGAGAAATATAGTTGCGCCTATAATTGATTATACTCGCAATGAATGTGATTTCAAATTTACCCTTCATCGTGGCTCCTATGCTACCTCCTTAATGAGAGAGTTTATGAAGCAGAATTCTTTAGAATTTTATTAAATAATCCATACCTTAATCTGTATCTCTCAAGCAATTTTATGAACTTCACAGTAAAGAGGTCAATGAAAATAACATTGCCTAATGCGTGCAATGTGTCAAACCAAATTGAAGTAGATTCAACCATAAGAAAGCTTTGCCAAGTTAAAGGATATATGAACGCAAGCCAATACCAAACATTCATTATTATGCCGTAAAGGTATCCGCTGAAAAATCCAAAAATTAAGAAAGCGAGGAACTCATGCTTTTTCCCATACATAAACTTTCTAAAAAGCCATCCAATTATTCCAATTATCCCCCAAGCAAACATCTGCCAAGGAGTCCAAGGGCCTTGACCCAAAAAGAAATTTGACAATAGTGCTGTTTCAGCCCCAATCATAAACCCTGCAAATGGGCCAAAAACATAGCCAGATACGAGAATTATAAAAGTGCAAGGTTGAACATTTGGTATTGCGGCAAAGGGTACCCTCGCCACTGCTGAAAATGTTCCGAGAATTGCTATAACTGCAATTTCCTTGCTCTTATTAGAGCTCTTCTCATAAAATATTAGCAATGCTAAAAGAATTAAAAGAAGGATAACCATTGAAGTTACCCCTAAAAAAGAGGGGTAAAATACTGATAAAGCACCTATGCCCAAAATCAGAATAATTGTTATTAGGAGAAAAAAGCTATCTTTTCTCATCTCAATCCCTCAATATCCTCTTCCACAAGTATTCTCCTATCTCCATACTGAGACAAGAGCTTATTTAATTGCGTTGTATAATTTAGAGAATTTGGCATAACCTTTCTTTTTTCTCCCTCAACTATAATCTTTCCCTCCGCCATTATTGCCACTCTGTCTGCGGTTCTCGCTATCATCTCCATGTCATGGCTAATGAGTATAATTCCCCTTGAAATCGCGTAATCCTTTAGGAATTTTGATAAGTTGAGCTTGTGAGAATATGACAAGCCCCGAGTTGGCTCGTCCAATATCAATATTTTTGGCTCTAAAACAGCTATGGAAGCAATGGCAGCTAACATTCTCTCCCCTCCTGATAAATCTCTGGAATTTTTATCCTTCAGCTCCCAAATTCCGAGCTTCTTCATTATTTGCTCAACCTTTTCCTCGTCTTTAACTCCTGTAGATACATCCTCATAGATAGTATCACCAAATAAATGTAAATTGGGATTTTGGAATACCATGCTTATCTTTCCAACCCTATTTATTTTTCCCTTGTATGGCTTTAAGAGCCTTACTAAGAGCTTTGCAAGAGTGGTCTTTCCAACTCCATTTCTACCAATTAATCCCAATATTTCATTTTCGTAAAGATTCAAATTTAATCCTTTCAAAACTGCATTTTTATCGTAGGAGAATCTTAAATTTGCTACCTCCAATATTTTTCTCCCATATTCTTTTTTCTCGCCCCCATATCTCAATCTCTTCAAATCATCTGCCAATATTCTCCTTCCTTCTTTTACGGTGAGGGGCAAAAAATTCTTTTTAAATAGAATAGCCAATCTAGAAACTTGGGGATATCCTATGCCTAGGGCATCAAAATCAATTTTAGATGCAACTATTCTTGGCTCTCCATCCCCAATAATTTTTCCATGGGAGAATACTACAATTCTATCTGCCCTGTACATAGTTCTCTCCAAGCGGTGCTCCACAAGGATAATACCTATTCCAAAATCATCATTTAACCTCTCTAATAAGCTTAAAATATCCTCGGCAGAATTTGGAGATAATTGGCTTGTGGGCTCGTCAAGGAGTAAAAAATCCGGGTAGGTAGCTATGGCAGTAGCTATGGCAACCTTTTGTTTCTCCCCTCCAGATAGCTCTTCAATTTTCCTCTTTCTAAGATTTGCAATATTGATCAAATCCAAAGCTTCCTCTACCCTCTTTGATATTTCATCTTTTGATAATCCCATATTCTCCAAGGGAAATGCAATTTCTCTCTCAACAGTTTCCATCACAATCTGATTTTCAGGGTCTTGAAATATTGATGATACATTCTTGGCAATCTCCCTTGGAGTAGTATCTTTTATTACTTTCCCATTCACCTTCACTTTCCCTTCATACTCCCCATTGTAAAAATGAGGAACAAGCCCGTTTATGGCCCTCAAAAATGTTGTCTTGCCAGAGCTAGATGGCCCTACAACTAAAACGAACTCTCCCTTCTCAATTTTCAAATTTACTTTTTCCAAGTTCCATTCTTTGGATAAAGCGTATTTGAATGAAAAGTCCTTGAACTCAATCATAGATACTCACCCTCCCTAAGAGCATAGAAATGGGCAATAAGAACATTAAGATGCACATAATAATACTATAATTTGCCTCATCCACCTTAGGGTAAAATGCAAAATTTCCGTAAAAAATTATGTAAATTGTGCCAATTATAGCTGCAACAATGAGGATTATAATAGACAATTTCTGCAATCCATTTAATTCTATGCTCTTCCAAGCTTTGCGCGAATTGGATGGATAACCTTTTGTCTCCAAGGCCTCTCCGATTTGTATTGCTCTTTCCATTGACATGTTGAGCATGGCAGCCATGGCTGGATATCTCGTGCTTATTCTCTCCTTTAAACTTCCCGAAGAAATTGGCAAGCCCTTTAACTTAAGGGCATTTAGAGAATCTTTCGCCTCCTCAAGCATTATGGGAAAAAATCTAAGAGAGATAGATAAGGTCATTATCGCTTTGTGAGGAATCTTGAACTTCTCCATTATATTTATCAAATCTTCCATCCCCACATTGCTATTGAATATTGCAAAAGTCCCCATTATTATGATAAGGCGAAGAATCATTGAAGATGAGAAAACAATTGACTCGTATGTAATTTTTATGAAATACCATTCCACAAGCACAGTTTCTCCATTTGTGCCTAGGAGTATGTTAAAAATTAAAATGAATATGGAGAAATAAAGAGTGTATTTCATAAGAGTATGCCATAAATTAGAGCGCATAAGCATTTTTAATACTAGTACTGAGAGAAATATGGAGAAGAGAATGTATGGAGAGGAGAATATTAAAGTGAGATATGTAATGAGAATTAACCACACAAACACGACAAAAGTGTTAATCTTAATTTCCCTTATTTGAACTCTATCAACGAGAAAAGATAGAATTAAGGAGAGAAGAAAAAGGAGCAAAATTATCATGTTATCTCACCATTAAAATACCAAAATGAAGTGATGCTTCCACTTATCAAATTCTCTATACTCTCTTTCACATAATTTTCATTTGTTCCATAAATCCACATAACAACATTCTCACAGGAATTCAAGCCCTTGGGATTGTAAGGCGATTGAGAAATTTGGATAAAAGATCCATGATAAGCATTTCCCCTTGCCAAAATATATCCATTTTTCACATAGTAATCCCACCCAAGCTTTGTATGTATACTATTCAAATAATTGCATATTGAAGCATTATATCCAATTATAATCACATTATTGTGCTGCAACTCTTCCTTTGTTATACTCCCCTCGAGAGTAGAATTTATCCCAAATTTTTCAAAATATGAGCTTAGCTCTTTTGCATACTTCAAATAACCATCTTGATACACTATTGTTGTATTGTAAACTCTTCCATTATAACCATGCCAGAACGGCCCAGGAAAATCGGCTATTTCTGCATATTTTATTGAGTTAGAATTCCACCTATGAAAATCCCATCTTATCACATCTCCCGGATGTATTTTATATAATGAGGCTCCAACATTGGCTAGGATACCATTCACATAGTAAAACCAGAAAAATGTGCTATTTTGATGTATGCCATTTATTCCTGTGACAAATTTTCCATTGTATGCTGTGGATACATTTGCAATTTTCTCAAGGGTATCAATAACAGTGCGTCCCGGCTCCACATTTTTCTCTTTAATCACCTTCTCTCCAAAATACAGGGAAATTATTATCTTTGTAGTATTTTTAGGAGCTTGAGGAGTTTGATTCTGAGTAATTTGGGGATATAGAAGAATTAAGGCTATTAATATAATGGCTATGAGCGCAATAATCCCTCCTTTGAGCTCCCTCTGCATACTTAAGGTGATGAGTTAAATGTTTTTTAAATTTTCTAAAATAAGTTTTATGAGAAACAATTTAATATGGGAGATAAATAACAATTATGTGGATGCAAACACAGCATTTCTCAAATCTAAATTTCGGGAATACTATTTGAAGAATGATATTATTCTGCCCCCAAGATTTACCAATAGAGAGTATGGCTTTATGTTTTTTGATAAAAAATTCGTGCTAAGACACAAAGGATTTAAGAGAAGCTCTGAGATAAAGAAATTTTTGGTAGAGAATGTCCCAAAGCATGCTTATTATTCCACCGCTTATTACAAAGAGCCAGAGGCACAAGATATGGAAGAAAAAGGATGGTTGGGAGCAGATTTGATATTTGACCTTGACGCTGATCATGTACCTGAAACAGAGGGAAAAAGTTATGAGGAAATGTTAAAAATAGTAAAAAAAGAAGCAGAGAAGTTGATATTTGATTTCCTAATGGGTGATATGGGATTTAAGGAAAAAGATTTGTTTATTGCGTTTTCTGGAGGTAGAGGATACCATATATATGTAAGAAATCCAGATGTTTGGGAACTTGATAGTGATGATAGAAGAGAAATAGTGAATTATATAACAGGTGAGGGAGTTGACATCTACAAATTTTTAAGAATTGAGGAACTCAAAACAGGGAGAAAAAAAATAAGGAAAATCTATTATCTTTACCCACTTAATTATGGAGGATGGTACAGTAAGGTACATAGTGGGATTATAATAGAATCAAAGCACCTTCTTGAAATATACAACTCATCTGGAGAAAATGCAATGATAGAAGAAATAAACGAAATTTTAAAAGATAAAAAGTTATCAAAGAAGCTTACAAAGGAATTGTTATCAGAAAATAAGAAATACACTACAAAACTGGAACATCTTGCCGAGGGTAAAGAGTCACAAAAACTCCAAATTTTTAAAAATGATTCTATTAGAGACCTATTTTTGTTATACATAAAGAATAAAATAAGAATAAGAGGTGAAGTAGATGAACCTGTGACAACTGATATACACAGGTTAATAAGATTAATAGGTTCATTACATGGAAAAACAGGTTTCCTTGTTAAGCCTTTAACCTTAAAAGAGTTTAAAGATTTTAATCCTTTAAAGGATGCCATACCAGAAATATTTGAAAAAGAGAATACAAAAATAAAAATAAAAAATGAAATAAAAATAGAACTGAATGGTGAGAGATATGAGTTACAAGGGGAAGAGTGTGTACCAGATTATGTTGCAGTTTTTGCAATTGCAAGGGGATTAGGAGATTTTATAGCAAGATGTTAGGGAAAAGTATATATTTAAGCTTCCATTTGCGGCAAGTATGGGATCAATAAGGCCTTCAAACATAAAAAGAGTCGCAAGAACGCTTGTAGATACTTACCCAGATAAATTTAATGGAGATTTTGAAAACAACAAGGTTATGGTATCAAAACTAACAGATGTGCAGACAAAGAGATTGAGAAATATGCTAGCAGGATATGTTACCAGATACTGGAGAATCAAGAAGCATAGAGAAGGTAGCTAATTTTCTCTTCTAAGCATTTTAATTTGCTCTTTGCTCTAACAAGCAATTTGTTTGCCATTTCTAAAAAGAATGTTAATTGTTCCTCATCTACCATAATTTTTCCATCTCTTGCTATAGGGATATGCAAATTCTCAGTGCTAAGCACCTCTACAAGAATTTTTTTATCCTCAACCTTCTTTATTGATGTATACTTGAACCCGCAGCTTAGAGCTATTTTCATCATTTCATCTGCCCACTCTAAATTAGATGCTACTATGTGGATTATAGGTGATTGCATAATGAAAAACAAGTAATTCTCTTTGTATTTCTTCAAGCAATCCAGAAGCTCTTTTTTATCTACCTCCCTATGCCATTTGCAAAGGAATTTTGCATCTTTTTTGTCCCCAACTTCCGGAATATTTAATAGCACAATTCTACCTGAGCAGCTGCTGGTTGTGTAAAAATTATGCAAAGAATTTATTTTTTCTAGTAAAGGAATTATATCATTATCCACCTCACCATTCCTCTTTGCCCTTTCGTATTTTTCCAAGGCCTCCTTTTTATTCATCATCTAAATCACTTTATTTTATACACATATTACATTTACTACAATTATTAAATCACTGAAATACTATTATTCCCCATTTCCCAAGAGATACCTGCAAGCCATATATATTCTCCCTCACATATCCATTTATTATCTTTATTTTCATCTCGGGCTTTAATTGCATACCTATTTTATCAATTTCCTCGTTCCAGAGTACAAGCTGACAAGAGCCAGTATCATCATAAATATCAACCCTCATAACCCTTAACTCTCCATTTTTCCTTGTCTCTACAGGTCCTATTCTCTTAACCTTTGCCTCTATTGTGGCATTTATTCCATCGTACAAATCTGCAATTTTCATTTTATTTCCTAGATTTCTACCAAGCTCATCAACAATCATGTACGCTATTGCCTCTTCATTGAGCAAACCTCCATACCCTTTCTCCCTTTTTTTAATCTCATC
>WAKY01000058.1 GCA_015523135.1 Candidatus Aciduliprofundum sp. | reverse complement strand
GAGATCATACCTTAGAAATTAATGTTTTAGCATCCTCTATCATCTTTGCCAATATATCTGCATTGTAGGAGAACTTTGTTATTATCATCTCTGCCACATTCTTTGAGATGTATGCATCATTGACTTTGATTCCATACCTTCTTTGTAAATTCTGGATTTTAGATATGAACCTTTTAGAGTTTTTATCGTTACCCTTGATATCTGCCTCTCTGAAATTTCCTGCAAGTTTCAAATATATAGATGCAGGGGTATAGCTTCCCCTGATGTTTATTTTAATTTCCATATTGGGACATCTTATGTAATGAGTTAGAGAGTATTTTCCAGAATCCAAAAACTCGCATTTTAACTTCTCTGCAACTCTTACAAATATTTTTTTAGCCCAGTTATTTATTATGTTTATTATTATGAAATATGCAATTGCAATTATCACAAAATAAAGTGTGACCATCATATTAAAATTGCCATGAATGAGGTCATTGTAAAATGCCGCAATTCCAAGGACAACAAGGATCAGTGTTGTAAAATCCAAAATTAAATAAGGTTTCATACCCTGTGTATATGAGCAAAAAATTTAAGTTTTCCTATACAATAAAGAATTGCCCGTCTGGCTGGTATTCCTTGAAAAATGATAGGATTACCCGGAGGCGGGCTATATTACTCTTACAATTTTTGTTGCACTAGCTTTAAATGAAGCATATACCCTATCTCCTTCTTCGAGTTTTAAAGCCTCTATTGCGTTGGGGGTTAGCATTACTTTCAAGCTTAACCCTTTATCATTTTTTAATGTTAGCCAAATAAGGTGTCCTTCTCTGTAAATTTCTTCTATATTTAAAAGTATAGAATTTCTCTGTGAACCCTCTATTCTATTCTTAGATACTATAATATTTTCAGGCCTTATTGAGAGCAAAACCTCCTTTCCTTCGGGAGCACTATCCACAGTGTAAATATTTTTTTCGTTCACATTTACCACGGTTAATTCCTCTTCTTTCCCCTTTACTTTGCCACTCAGAATATTCGTTGCTCCAAGGAAATTTGCAACGAAGTCATCTTGTGGATTAGAAAAGACATCCTCAACATTGCCAAATCTCACTATTTTTCCATCTTTCATAACAGCAAGCTTGTTACCCAAAATCCATGCATCGGAGAAGTCATGAGTTACATGCACAGTGTCTATTTTCATATTCTCTAAAAATTTTCCAATGAGCTTTCTTGCAGAATCTCTCATATTTGGATCAAGGGCACTAAATGGTTCATCTAGGAGCAGAAGTGATGGTTTTGTTATAACTGCTCTTGCAATAGCAACTCTCTGCATCTCACCCCCACTGAGTGTTTTAGGATATCTTTGAAGAAGATTTTTTATCTCCAGTTGCTCAGCAAGCTCTTTTACCTCATTTTTCCACTCTTTACCTCTTATTTTTAAGGGATATGCAATGTTTTCTTCTACACTCATATTGGGAAAGAGCATATAATCTTGATAAACCATGGCTACTCCCCTTTTGTGGGGCGGTAAATTTGTAATATTTTTTCCATTTAATATTATTTCACCTGCAACTGGAATATGAAATCCTGCAATAGTCTCAAGGAAAACAGTTTTACCAGCTCCTGTTGGACCAACAATGATTAGATAATCACCATTCTCAATTTTCAGTTCATTTATTTTTATATGAAAATTCTCTAATTGCACCTGTAAATTTCTTATTTTAAGCATTTTTCATCCTCTCCGCAATCATTTTTAGGATTATAAAAACAGCTAATGTAATTAATAAAAGAAATGCAGTTGCAGGAAGGGCCGATTTCAAACCATAATTAGTGTAAAGGAAGTAAATATAAGTGGGTGCCACCATGGGATAAAATGCAATCATCATAACAGCCCCAAACTCGCTAATGGCACGAGCCCAAGAATTTACAGAGCCTGTAAGGATATTTCCTTTAATTTGTGGGAGTATAATGTCTACGAATGTTCTAAACCTTCCAGCACCTAAGCTCATAGCTGTGTATTCATATCTTTCATCTATCTTTTTTATTCCCTCCTTCACCTGATTTATTAAAAATGGGGCGCTAACAAACAGCATTGCCACTATTATTCCTGGCATGGCATAGTAAAATCTTATCCCAATCTCTTCCAAAGGAGCTCCCCATATTCCCGATGTTCCAAATACCAATAAGAGTACTATACCAGCAACTGTATGAGGTATTACTATAGGTAAATCTATTACACTCTCTATTATGCTTTTTCCCGCAAAACTCTTCCTTGCAAGTATGTATCCTATTGGTAAAGCGAAGATAAGAGCAATCAATGTTGATGATGTAGCAGCTACAAAGCTTACTATTATTGCGTTTATCAACGCTTCGTCATATATACTTTGGGGGGAGAAATAAAGAAGAAGGTTCAAAATTGGAAATATGATAAACACTAAGAATAAAGAACCTAAAATGTAAGAGAGACGGTAAAAATTATCTTGTTCCATTATTAAAAGAAGGAATATCACAGCTATAATTCCAAGAAGAGGATGGACAAGGCCAATAAAAGCCAGAATTAAAAATATCCAGTATTTTCTATCTCTTTCCTTTAAATATATAATAATAAAAATCGCTATGGATGTGGCCATAAACACATATGAGCCAAAAAATATTGAAATGAGGAGGATTATAAGCAACAGAAATAGCTGTTTCTTCAAGGTTTTACCTCCTCGGGCACATTCCCGACAGGTTCAAATATAGGCTCTTGCCCACAGTTTTTGAGTATATTTCTTCCATCTTCACCTAGAAGCATAGATACAAATTTATAAGCAAATTCTCTGTTAGGTGCGTTATTTGGAATGGTTACTGCATAATTTATAGCATCTCCATGAACCATCTTTCCATCTGCAAGTTTTACCACAGCCTGAGAGTACCATTGAGAAAGTGAGGAATTTGAAAGGTTGATGGTATCTGGTAGTTGCAGATAATTCATATGGTGTTGTTTAGCCACCGAGAGATACTCTATTGCATAATCAATATCTCCTGCCTGTAAATCGGCTAGCAGATCCACAGATTTTTGTTTTATGAAAACCTTTCCTGTTGAGCTTAGTAAATCCGAATCATTCGGAACAATTATTGTATTATTTTCTATTTTTATTCCAGTGTTATTTAAAATAATATTCTCAAAGATACTGTAATTGTATTTAAGCTGAGCTAGGTAAAACATGATAACTGCACGATACCCACAAGGGTCATCGTTGGGTGAAGAAAAACCAATGCGGACATCCTTTCTGCTTAATATACTCATCCAGTTTGTGCCGTTTATCTCATTGGCAAATTTGCTGTTATTTGTATATGTTATTACCAGTTCATTTCTTGCAAATTTAATGTACCAACTTGTATAGTTTGGCATAAGGTAAGATTCTATAGCTTTATAATCGGCAACAGCAACAACATCAGCCTTTATATCTAGTTCGCTTATTTTTTTCACCGTTTCTATACTTCCTGCTGTTTCAATGTATACTTTTACACCATACTCTTTCTCAAAATCCTGTGCTAACTCCTTTAGAGGTACAGATAAACTTCCCGCAGCCAGAACCTTTATGGTTCCCTTTGGGCTGTTGTTTTGGATATGTACATAATAGTATCCACCAGCAAGGCCAAGAAGCAGTATAACTACAATCCCAATAACTGCTGCTTTTCTCATGGCACCACCTCGTTATGTTCAATTGGATATAACGAGCTTTTACTTAAATTTTTATTCTACCTCATTATTTCCCCCTACATGCAGTGGTGGGTTTACGCAACAATAACGATGGTAATGTTTGGAATAACAAATTTCTTGGTAAAATTAGCAGGGCATTATCATATGGATAGCATATTTACTTCCATAATTTTATGGCTTGCTGTTGGAGTTATGGGTCTGGTGTTTTTATTTTATTTCTGGTATCAGGGTAGTTTTCAGGAAAACTGGAAAAATACTCCTGCTATATACCTTCTTCTTCCAATCTTTGCTGGAGTTGCTCTTGCTATAGGTATGTATTCTATTAAAATTGCTTTAACCAAAGGTCCTGCAGGACCAGCAGTAGCAATATCTGCATCAAATGCTTTCCTTGTAGCTATTCTCGCATTTTTTACCATAGGGGAAAAGATATCTGTAGGAAAGCTAGTTGGAATGTTCGTTATATTTGCAGGAATAGTTATAATGACAATGTTCTAAAAGAGTAGCGGGGGGTGGATTTGAACCACCGATCTCCGGGTTATGAGCCCGGCGGGATTTCCTGGCTACCCCACCCCGCTATGCTGCTTTTCGGGGTGTATTTCGGACTATCGTCCTCAACCCCACCCCGCCATTACAGTTTACCCTTATAGAAGAATAGAAAATAAACCTTTCGTCACAATCGCAAATTTTAAATCTCCCTTTCTCTTTATGGAACTTGCGCCGCGGTAGCTCAGCAGGGAGAGCGTCAGACTGAAGATCTGAAGGTCGCCGGTTCGATCCCGGCCCGCGGCACTGTGCGAGTTTTTGTTTTCCATTCTTGATTTTTTTGCTGACTATCTTCTTCTTTTGGGTTCTCTGCTAACTGAGAAACATAGTACATCACAGCTTTTTCTACAAATTGAGATCTGGATAAATTTCCTCTGTATTTCTCAATTAAATCATTAACTTCATCACTAAGGTATAAGTTATACGTTCTTCCTAATTTCCTTCTTGGTCTTGCCATAAGTTAGTTAACTAATACAGTATATTTAAGATTTTTCATTCGATATAGATACCATGTTCCAAAAAAGAAATGTCTAGTTAATAAATTCCTTCATTTAGAGATTTATTTGGTTTTTATTCACGCTCCCAAGCATACGATAATTGTGTGACTATAGATCTCCAAAGACGAGCAAATATTCTGCTAGTCTTTTAAAGGCCCGTGAACTTTGAAAATATATATATCGGACACGTGGTGTGTTGTTATTTAAAATTCTGTTGTATGCCATGTGTCTTGAAAGCACCTGTATCCGGATAAAAGATTTTATTCATTTGGCACTTTTATTGCTCTCTCAAGATCGCTCAAATCCCAGTAAATTATACCCCCCTTTTCATCCATTCTCTTTCTGCAATTTTCCGTAAATCCTGACTTAGACACAATCATGTACTTTCTTTTCTTTGAAGCTTCAATCTTAACAAGCTCTGATTTCCTTATGAGGTCTTCCACCTCACGCCAACTGATTTTTCTATTCCTCCACTTGCACTCCACAAAGAGCACTTCATTCTCTAATTCTGCCACGATGTCTATTTCATCTCCACTTCTGTTCCACCAGGACCCTATTCTCAGAGGTTTGAACTGCTCGGCTATAATCTCCGCTACTATTTTTTCGAATATCCTGCCCGTGTGGGCATTTATATTATTCTCTATGCTTTTAATAAGCTCATTACCCTGTCCAAGTTCAATCATACTCATGTTAGGATATATGAACCTGAACCAAAAGGTTAGAAAAGGATCTCTTAGAAAATACCTTCCTCTTTTGGAATTGGGAGGCGAGAACATGGGCACCTTTCTCTCTATTATCTCGTAATCCTGTGATAGTTCCTTCAGATATTTTCCGAGACTCTTTTCAGGTATACCTGTTGCATTTGCAATCTCCGTCATTGTGCTCTTTCCTCTTGCAATAGCTTCCAAAATACCCATATATGTGCTCTGCTGTCTTCCAAACTCTCCCACTAAAAGGACATGAGGCTCGTCAATCAAGGGTCTGGGCTCTTCTATGAACATTGCTTTTACAATATCTTTCCAAGTTCCTGAAATGCCGAATCTCTCTATGAATTCATAGTACAAAGGAACTCCTCCGAGAATAAAGTAGATATTTGCTAAGTTTTCTTCGCCTTGGAATTTCATATCCAGCAGTATTCTCCTGACATACCTGTAGCTGAGAGGTTCGACCCTCAATCTTCCAGAGCTGCGCCCATAAAGCGGAGTGCGGTAATCTTCGAAAATCTTTTTCATCATTGTCTGATATGAGCCCACGAGAATGAGAAGAGTGTTTCCATTGAACTCGTCCCACACATGCTGGAGAGTTGAAAGAGCCGATTCGTCCACACTGAGTATGTTCTGAAACTCATCGAGAACTACCACATCGAAATCCTCAAGAAGAATTTTAAACGCCGATTTCCAGTCAAGAGTTCCCACCACCTTCTTGGGTAGCATTCTGGCCAGTTCCTCGGATATTCTCTGCAACAGCATCGCACTGCTGCTTCTCTCAACAAAGAAGTAAAACGATTTTTTGCCCCGGATGAATTCCTTTATCAACCTGGTTTTACCTATCCTCCTGCGCCCCAAAACAACGAGCATGTGCTTTGCATTTTGAGATAACCTGTACATTCTCTCCAAGGTTCGTAGCTCGTTCTGACGGTCATAAAATTTCATAATTGTAGATATGTTCTGAATACATATAAACCTTTTCTAATACTACCATTTGGTATTATACTAATTGGTAGTATTTTTACAATCTGTTATTCCCGCGTCATCATGGACGCCTTGGCCGTGTGTATCTGACACTGGTGTGTATTCTATATTTCTTTTTCTGGGGCGTGTATAATGTACATGGTCAATATGGCCATCCTATCCCCCACCGTGTCCGTTTGTTTGATTTGCCAACAAAATCATTTATTATTTATTCATTTAACTCGCTATTGAAAGGGGGGAATTTTCAACATTTATCGGATTTTTTTAATGTATGTAGTGCTATTGAGTGTTACATAGAACTGCCCAAGTTGATATTCTTTATCACCTTCGAATTCACCACCTCTAGGCGTTATTGTAAGAGTGATATTATCCTTAGAAATGGTCCATACACGACCCTTATAAAACTCTCTTTGCCAATACTTCTCAGGGGTGCGTCATTACTTAATGTGTAAGCTCTGTCAAATGGGAATATGTAGACATTACCTACATGCTTGGTAGGCAACTTGACAATTGGCTTTTCCTGTACATTCTCTCGCATAGGATGAAAAGCTGCATAGTAAAATCCACCTCCGCCTATGACAAGCACGATGGGAAGCACCACAGCCAAGATTATCTTTCCCTTCTTTCCTAGCTTCCTCTTTGGCTTCGCTCCAGATTCTTTTATTTTACCTTTTCCAACTTGTTCATTTCCTCCATCACTTCCATACTCCCTTTAATACAAGGTCCACGGTGGCTACCACAGGATTATTATATCCCAAAAGCACAGCCTTTATGCGAAGGGTATGGGATTCTAAAGGTGTGAGATTACATATCCAATATTCTATATGGCTTTTTACCATGAAATTTGAAGAGTGCGGAGTAAAGCCGATATACGCAGAATGAGGTGCCCACGCTCCAGGATCAATCTTATCATCTGGCCATGCCGTGGCATTAATACCGTAATTAAAACTTGTATCAAAATTCACAGTATCTGTGCCATTATCCGGCATCCCTGCCACAAACTTAAATCCTGATGGCTTAAGCGATGGTGGAAGATTTACTTCTGCATACAACATAAAATTCACAATCAGACGCCCGGAAAAGCCGTAGGATGCAGATTGACTCCCAGCAAAGCTGTAGGAAATAAAGTCAACAGTCAAAATCATTCTTCCAGTTCCGTTATCAATCAAGGTGATTGCACTGATATTCTTATTAGGGGACACACTATGTCCCGGTTTACACTCCAAAGTCAAGTTGACCTGTGTATATCCATCATTCACTTCCACACTAGGAGGACTGAACCAACCGAATAAATACCATCCCATACCTCCTACTACAAGGATAATAGGAATAGCCACTGCCAAGATTATTTTGATCTTCTTGAGCATCACTATGCCTCCTTAGGGCAAAGATATGATTTTCATCATATATATCATTTTCTAGAATATTATTCAATTTCCTCGTGTCCCTTTATAACATGAAGATAATTCCAAGCTTATTCGTACCACGCAACTGCCATACCAAAATATGTAGGGCATGCGTACTCCTTTCTCTTCAATTTCAACGGATTTTCTTTCAGAATGCCAAGTAATATAAGCATTTGCCAGAAGCTATCTGGTTTTGCATTTTCAATAGTTTCTTCTTTCAATTTCAGTAAATTTTCGAGATTATCAAAGTTTTCCATCACAAATTCATCGTAGTAATCTGCGTCAGGATGGTATCCATAGGGACCATCTTCTCTATGCGCATGGGCGTGATCAGCACTTATTATCACACCCATTCTCTTCTTGCTACCCTTTACTATTTTTCCAACTAATTTGCCAAAATCTATCAGGGATTCATATGGTATGCCTCTGGCGGGAGTTATCAAAACCATCTTTCTTTTAGGCAAAAAGTAAAGAGGAATAAGGGTACCCCAATCCAGACAAATCTTGGATAACTCTCCTTCTAACGCTCCAAAATTCACACCTACAACTGGCAGATTCTTTCTTGCTTCTTCATAAATTTCCTGGGCCAATTCTTTATCGCATTTTATTTTTCTTCTAAATTTGAGATTTTTATAGTGCCAAGACCCTTCAAGGTACTCGGTTAGCATTATTGCTATATGGGTATCAATTCTAAGATGATGAGGAGATACAAAAATGTATTCATCTACTTTTTTCTCCTTTATTCTTTCTGCAAGCTCTTTCATGGCATTGTGCAATCTTTCTGAGCCCTCATCCTCTGGAACTAGTATCTCATCCCCATGTGGAACTACTGCTGCTAAGGCAAGCATAATAAAGAGAGAGAAAAGATAGATAAAAAGTTTTTCAAAAGGTTTATCTATTAAATTCCATTCTCACTATTGTGGAGAGCGTTGATGAGTGGATAAAGAAGCAGAATTTCGAAACCACGAAAGATATAAAAGTTCCTCCTCGGCTTGTAGATCAAGTTATTGGGCAAGATGAGGCAGTTGAGGTTATAAAGAAAGCTGCTCAGCAAAAAAGGCATGTTATAATGATAGGAGACCCGGGTACTGGTAAAAGTATGCTTGCTCAGAGTATGGTAGATTTTCTGCCCAAAGAGGAGCTTGAAGACATACTTGTTTTCCCCAATGAGGAGGATCCCAATAATCCCATAATAAAAACAGTGCCCGCTGGCCAAGGAAAGTACATAGTTAAGCAATATCAAGAGCAGGCAAAGAAAAAGAAAAATGAGAAGAAAAATTCTATGATTTCCATATTATTCCTCTTGCTTCTTATAGGTGGTATTGCTGTTGTTGTCACGGGCGATTACTCTTTCCTGTTTTGGTCCATTTTCATAGCAATCTTTCTTTACATGTTTATGGGTGCAGGCATACAGAAGGAGGAGAAAGCTCTTGTGCCCAAGCTTTTAGTTTCGCATTCTCCAAATGATAAACCTCCTTTTATAGACGCCACTGGAAGTCACGCAGGAGCCCTTTTGGGGGATGTTCGCCATGACCCATTTCAAAGTGGAGGGTTAGAGACACCCCCACATCTTCGTGTTGAGGCCGGAGCTATACATAAGGCGCATAAGGGTGTGCTCTTCATTGATGAGATAAACATGCTTAAACTTGAATCTCAACAGGCACTGCTTACCGCAATGCAGGAGAAGAAATTTCCAATATCTGGGCAGAGTGAGCATTCCGCTGGAGCAATGGTTCATACTGAGCCCGTGCCCTGTGATTTTATCTTAGTGGCTGCCGGAAATTTAGATGCGCTCCAAGGCATGCATCCCGCGCTTCGCTCTAGAATTAGAGGTTATGGATATGAAGTTTATATGAAATCCGTTATGGAAGATAATGATGAGAACAGGAAGAAGCTCATAAGATTTGTTGCTCAGGAAGTTGTAAAGGATGGTAAGATTCCTCATTTCACAAAAGGTGCTGTAGCTGAGATAATAAAAGAGGCGCAGAAGAGAGCAGGCAGAAAGGGAAAGTTGACTCTTAGATTGAGAGAACTTGGTGGCTTAATAAGGGTGGCTGGTGATATTGCAAGAGAGGAAAAAGCAAAGTTTGTGGGTGTTGAGCATGTAATTAAGGCAAAGAAACTTGCAAAACCTTTAGAGCAGCAGGTAGCAGATAGATTGATTGAAATAAAGAAAGAGTACAAAACATTCTTGAATAGGGGAGAAGCTGTTGGCATCGTAAATGGTCTTGCAGTTTATTCCGCAGGCAGTGGGATGGCAGAATATTCTGGCATAGTTTTGCCGATTATGGCTGAAGTTACTCCTGCACAATCTAGAGATCAGGGCAGAATGATTGCCACAGGCAAGTTAGGTGAAATTGCAAAGGAAGCTGTGGAGAATGTTTCTGCAATAATAAAGAAGTACTTTGGAAAGCATATTACCAATTACGATGTTCACATTCAATTCATAGGTACATATGAAGGAGTTGAGGGTGATAGTGCAAGTATAAGCGTTGCTACTGCAGTGGTATCCGCATTAGAGGGCATACCTGTGGACCAGAGTATTGCAATGACAGGCTCGCTTAGCATTCGTGGTCATGTTCTTCCTGTTGGAGGCATAACTGCCAAAGTAGAAGCTGCCATTGAAGCTGGACTTGAAAAAGTTATAATACCAAAGTCAAACCTTATGGATGTAATCTTAGATGAAGAGCATGAAGGAAAGATCGAAGTCGTTCCAGTCAGTACTGTTGAAGAAGTCCTTAGGTATGCACTTGTTGATTGCCCCAAGAAAGAAGAGCTTTTGAAAAAATTTGAAGAGATCCAGGGATACGAATGATAGTTAAAGGGTACATTGGAAGATTAAGTGCTGAAGATTCGCAGCTCTTTGCCTCTCAAGGTATATATGTTTTTAATTCCTTATGTATAGGATGTAGAGAGCATATTGAATGGGCATATTTGAAGATGAATGAAGTGTTTGAGAATAAAAAGAATATAGCCAGAAAAAAACATCTGGAGATGATGCTAATTCTCTCTGGAAAAAGGCAGATTAGTGAGGCAATATCCCTCTGCGGTTCCGAAGAAGCGAATAGTATAGTGGCTATAAGTGAAAATGATTTTGATATACCTTTGAGAAGTGATGATAATGTAATAAATTTCAGACCTGAAAAAATGAAACATCTTGGAATTGAAGCCTTCGAATTTCCAGGCAAGGGCTGTGATTTATTTTTTGAGAACTCTGCCATGCTCGAATTGGAGAGATGATTATTTATATCACATTTCTTTTTTCCTTGTGTGAGATATGATGGTGCGGACTCGTAAAAAATTACTAATTTTGAGTGTATTTCTTCTATTAATTATAGCAAATATTGTAGTTATAATTGGGAATCAAAATATAGAGCATGAGGGAAAGGTGGATACTTTCAAAGCTTCAAACTTGAAGGTTCTATTTGATTTCACCAAGGATGAGGATGCAGGCAACGCAGATTGGAGAATTGATGGTGCATATTCAAATTGGGCAGATGCTCTACGCAGTATGGGTATGAGTGTTGACTCTCTGGGAGACGGACAGGGAGAAATAACCTATTCTGACCTCTCCCCGTATAACGTTTTTGTTCTTCCAGAACCACAGGATGAATTTACAGATAATGAGAAGAGTGCAATCATAGAATTTGTGCACAATGGAGGAGGATTAGTCTATATAGCGGATCACAAGAGTTCTGATAGAAATAATAATGGCTGGGATTCTTGGAGTATATGGAATGATAATTTGAATTTTGATTCTACCTTTAATATAACTCTTGTTTCTACGAACTCGGGGAATAATCAAAATGAGGTAACTGACATAGCCAATGTACCTGTGCTCACTGATAATGTTTCATCCTTTGGCACCTGGCTTGGTACTTGTATGGAACCTTCTGGCTCTGCAAAATCCGCTGCCAATCAATATGGATACTCGGTGCTATCCTACGATACATATGGTTATGGAAGAGTAGTTGTACACTGTGATTCTTCCACATTTGATGATGGTACTGCAGATTCAAGTAATAGTAGAGATAATCTCCATGATGGTTGGAGCAAGTACAATGATGCAACTCTTGCTATTAACATGATTCTCTGGGCAGCGGGAATCAATTCAACATCTTCCAATTCCACTTATCTAAAAGAGTATACAGGTTCATCTCCCTCTGTAAGCTACGGTAATGGGGAATACTTAGTTGCTTACAAAAACGGAACATATGTAGCTGGTTATTTCGTTGGCAACACTGGTTCTCAAGGACCTGAGATTAAATTTTATAAATATGGGGATGGTATTAGAACAGCTTATAATGCGGATGGTAATAATTTCACGGTAACATCATTTGATTATTATCCCACATCTGGGAAACCTCATTACCACCAAATTCTCAATAGATTCATAGATGATGAAAG
>WAKY01000057.1 GCA_015523135.1 Candidatus Aciduliprofundum sp. | reverse complement strand
TTAAAAAATGTTCTTTCAAATTATGATGTGGATGCAGTTATAAGTGGAGCAATTGCATCCAATTACCAGAAAACGAAGATTGAGGAAGTATGCACAGAGCTTGGGCTCCTTTCTTACGCCCCCCTGTGGGGCAAGAATCAAAGAATGCTATTGCAAGACATGCTCCTTGCAGATTTCAATATTATGATTGTTGCCGTAGCTGCCTACGGCTTAGATGAATCCTTTCTTGGAAAGATAATAGACGAGAAGATTCTTGCAAAACTTGTGGAATTAGAGAAAAAATACAAAATCAATGTGAGTGGAGAAGGGGGAGAGTATGAAACATTTGTCATAGATGCTCCCTTATTCAAAAAGAGATTAAAGGTAGAAAATTACAAGGTCTTCTGGGATGGTATGCGTGGTCATATTGATATAACTGATATTGCTTTTGACCAAAAAATATTTTAATCTTGTGGAAAAAATTGTTAAGTTCTAATTATGAGAAAAATTTAATTAAAATCAAATCATCATGGATATTGGTCGGGCTGTCGAATGGTAATAAAGTTTAAATATATGCCCTATATGTAGGGCTGAATCTATGGGCCTGTAGCTCAGCTTGGTAGAGCACCTGGCTTTTAACCAGGTGGTCCGGGGTTCGATTCCCCGCAGGCCCGTACCTCATGAGGTGATGAGAAGATGGTGAGATTTAATGTGCTCGAGCACGAGCTTGTTCCGGAGCATTACTTGGTACCAAAGGAAGAGGAGGAGAAAATTTTGAAAGAACTTGGAGTTAAAAAAGAAAATCTTCCAAGAATTAAAAAGAGCGATGCTGTTTTAAGAGTTTTAGAGAGAAAGTATGGTCATATACCCATTGGAAGTTTAATAAAGATTGTAAGGAAGAGTCCCACTGCTGGAAGAATAACCGTTTACAGGGTTGTGGTGAGAGATTAAGGTGATTTTATGAATACGATAGTGGATGTTTTGTTTAAGAAGAGCGTAGTGAATCACCATATTGCGTCCTACAATGATTTAATACCCACACCGGACAATCCAAATAGTGTAATGCAAGAGATTGTTGATACGACAAAAGTTACAGATGAAGATCCTCCGGGAGTTATAACCTTAGATAAAACAAAAACGGGGGGAAAGACAATAAAGATAATTTTTGGAAGAAACAGCGAGTATGGAGATATTAATGAGCCCACAATAAGGATAGGAAGACCTGAGATAAAAGAAGCAACTGGAGCGACTGTGCAAATAACTCCTATGGAGGCAAGATTGAGGGATTTAAGCTATCTTGCTCCTTTATACCTGAAGATAAAAATTTTAGAATGCGATGATGCTGGGTGCTATGAAGGAGAGCCGGAAATGGTTAAGATAGGGGACTTTCCTGTGATGGTAAAATCTAAAATTTGCACTCTGCACGAGGATAATATTGACGATTATCTTGATAGTATATCTAAGGATAAAGACATACTCAACTGGCCTTATAGGCAGAAATTAGAGTATGTGGGAGAAGACCCTGATGATCCAGGAGGTTACTTCATAATAGGTGGAAGTGAAAGAGTTCTAGTATCTTTGGAAGATTTAGCACCAAACAGAGTTCTTGTTGAAAAAAATGAAAAGTATAATACTGTTGTAGAAACAGCCAAGGTATTTTCACAGCGCAGAGGTTATAGAGCCCTAACTATTATGGAAAAGAAGAGTGATGGAATTATTGTAGTCTCAGTTCCAGCGGTGGCTGGTACAATACCATTGGTAATTCTGATGAAAGCTCTGGGTTTGGAAAAGGATCAGGACATTTACAGGGCGATTGTAAGCGATGAGAAGATGAGTGTTATTGCCCTTGCCAACATTGAAGAGGTTGAGAACGATAAACTCTATCCTCCAAATGGAATAAGAACTCAGAAGGATGCTATAGAGTACTTGGAGAAGAGATTTGCTGCAGGACAGGCCAAGGAGTACAGGGAGAAGAAAATATCCCAGATTTTAGATTCTTCTTTACTTCCACATCTTGGTACTAGCCTGGAAGATAGAATAAAGAAAGCTTACTATCTTGGAAGAATGGCAAGGAGGGTTTTGGAACTTCATTTAGGATTGAGAAAGGAAGATGATAAAGATCATCTGGCTAATAAGAGACTAAAATTGTCCGGAGATTTGCTTGAAGAGCTATTTAGAATGGCTTTTGAAGCTTTGATGAAAGATTTGAAGTATCAATTAGAAAGGACTTACAATCGCAAGAAGGGGATAAGAATAAGGGTCTCAATAAGACAGGATGTTTTGACTCAAAAGATAATGCATGCCATGAGCACTGGCAATTGGGTTGGGGGAAGAACAGGCGTCTCTCAATTGTTGGATAGAACATCCCATATGAGCACGCTAAGCCATTTACGCCGTATAATCTCTCCATTAACCCGCTCACAGCCCCATTTTGAAGCCAGGGATTTGCATCCTACTCAGTGGGGAAGATTGTGCCCGAATGAAACACCAGAAGGTCAGAATTGCGGATTGGTAAAGAATGCAGCTCTTATAATTGATGTCTCAGAGGGCTATCCCGAAGAGGAGGTTTTTAAAATTCTCAAGAGCTTAGGCGTTGAGGAAAGGCAGTACGAAACTGGAGAGCTTGCAAGAGTTTATTTAAATGGAAATCTTGTGGGTTATCATAAGGATGGTTTGGCACTAACGAATGAGATAAGAAGCAGAAGAAGGAAAGGACTAATATCTCATCAGATAAATGTTAGATACGATGATACAACCAACGAAGTTATGGTTAATTCTGATAAGGGAAGAATAAGAAGACCTTTGCTCGTGGTGGAGAATGGAAATGTGAAGTATACGAGCAGACACAGAGAGCTCCTTCGTAGAGGAAAGATGGATATCGAAGATTTGGTGAGAGAGGGAGTTGTAGAATGGATTGACGCAGAAGAAGAAGAAAATGCCTATATTTCCGTTTATGCCTATGATGTTCCTGAAAGATGCCCCCATTGTGGGAGAGTACTGGGCAGGAATGATGTTGAATGGGTAAATCCAGGAGAAGGTGAGAGAGTAACGCTTAGATGTAAGCACTGTGGTGCAGAGTTTGATGTTAAAAAGAAAATTACTAATGAGCATACTCATTTGGAAATAGATCCATTGCTTATTTTGGGAGCAGTTGCAGGATGCGTGCCTTATCCTCACCACAACTCATCACCAAGAATTACCATGGGTGCAGCAATGCTCAAGCAATCTTTGGGCTTGCCAGCTGCTAACTACAGGCGCAGACCTGATACTCGCGGACATCTATTGCATTATCCCCAAGCCCCAATTGTAAGGACAAAGACAATGGATTTTGTGAATTTTATGCGCAGACCTGCTGGACAAAATGCAGTAGTTGCTATAATTTCTTATCATGGCTACAACATCCAAGATGCAATCGTTATGAACAAAGCATCCATGGAAAGAGGATTTGGAAGAAGCACATTTTTTAGGACTTACAAGAGTGAGGAGCGCCGCTATCCGGGTGGGCAGGAGGATAGGTTTGAGATTCCAAGTCCTGATGTTCGTGGAGCAATGACTGAAGATAAATACAAGCTCCTAGATGAGGATGGTTTAATTTCTCCAGAAGTTTATGTTAAAGGCGGGGATGTTCTCATAGGTAAGACCTCGCCACCGAGATTCTTGGAAGAGGAAAGCGAACTTTTGGGTCCGCAAAAGAGGAGAGAAAGTAGTGTTACAATGAGGCCTGAAGAAGAGGGTTGGGTTGATTCTGTATTGCTAACCGTTAGTGAGAACAATTCTCGACTAGTAAAGGTTAAAGTTAGGGATCAGCGCATTCCAGAATTGGGTGATAAATTTGCATCTCGCCATGGTCAGAAAGGTGTTGTTGGTGCGATAATTCCTCAAGAGGATATGCCTTTCACAGAGAGTGGAATTATACCGGATTTGATAATCAACCCCCACGCTATTCCTTCAAGAATGACTGTAGGGCATATACTTGAGATGATAGGTGGCAAGATTGGTTCTTTAGAAGGAAGATTTGTAGATGGAACTGTCTTTAGTGGAGAACCTGAGAAAGCGTTAAGGGAAGCTCTTGTTAAGAATGGATTCAAATACAATGGCAAGGAAATAATGTATGATGGCATAACGGGAAGGAAGATAGAAGCGGAGATATTCATTGGTGTGATTTATTATCAGAAATTGCATCATATGGTTGCTGGCAAGTTCCACGCACGCTCTCGCGGTCCTGTACAGATTCTAACAAGGCAGCCCACTGAGGGACGCTCAAGGCTTGGAGGATTGAGGTTTGGAGAGATGGAAAGAGATACTCTAATTGGTCATGGGGCTGCAATGGTAATAAAGGATAGACTGTTGGATAATTCCGATGGTACTGTACTCTATGTTTGTGGTAATCCAGAGTGTGGGCATATAGCGATGTTTGATAGAAAGCGCGGAATTCTCCGTTGCCCAGTTTGCGGAAATACCACAAACATATATCCAATAGAAACTAGCTATGCATTCAAGCTTATGCACGATGAGCTTGCATCTCTTGGTGTTATTATGCGTTTAAGGGTAGGTGATATGAAATGAGCCCTCACGTTTTTGGATTAACAAAGAGGATAAATTCTATAAAATTCTCTTTACTATCTCCAGATGAAATAAGAAGAATGAGTGCAGTGAAGGTAATAACAGCAGACACTTATGATGATGATGGCTTTCCTATAGACAAGGGTCTTATGGACCTGCATATGGGAGTCATAGAACCTGGACTGAGATGCAAGACATGCGGAGGTAAGGTAGATGAGTGTCCAGGACACTTTGGACACATAGAGCTTGCAATGCCTGTAATACACGTTGGATTTGTGAAAAACATACAAAATTATCTTGACGCAACTTGTCGCGAGTGTGGAAGAATAAAATTAAAGGATGACGAAATTGAAATTTACAAGCAAAAGATAGAAGAAGCAAAGAAAATGGGGGCTTCACCATTAGAATTGCTTTTTATAACTAAGAAGATAATTGAAGATGCTGCCTCTCGCCCCATATGCCCCCACTGTGGTGCTGAACAGAAAAAGATCACGCTGGATAAGCCTACAACTTTCAGAGAAGAGGGTAGAAAATTAACTCCTAAAGAGATTCGTGAGAGGTTAGAGCGCATACCCGATGAAGATTTGCCATTACTAGGGATGAATCCAGAAACTGCTAGGCCTGAGTGGATGGTTTTAACCGTTCTTCCTGTACCACCCGTGAATGTCCGTCCCACAATTACCCTTGAAACTGGAGAGAGGAGCGAGGATGACTTAACCCATAAGCTTGTAGATATAATAAGGATTAACCAAAGGTTGAGAGAGAATAGAGATAGTGGTGCACCACAGCTCATAATTGAAGATCTCTGGGAGCTCTTGCAGTATCACGTTACTACTTATTTTGATAATCAAACATCCGGTATACCCCCTGCAAGGCATCGCAGTGGCAGACCTTTAAAAACCCTCGTGCAGCGTCTAAAGGGCAAGGAGGGAAGATTCAGGTCAAACTTGTCCGGTAAGAGAGTTAATTTCTCAGCTCGTACAGTTATATCTCCTGAACCATTCCTCTCGATAAACGAAGTGGGTGTGCCTGAGGAAGCTGCTCGAGAGCTTACAGTACCAATAACAGTAACTGAGTACAATATTGAGAAGATGAGAGAGATAGTGAGAAGGGGCTCAAATCCAAAGGGAGAGAAATATGTACCCGGTGCAAATTATGTAATTAGGCCAGATGGGAGAAGAATAAAGATAACAGATAGAAATGCTGAGGATGTTGCAAAGAAACTTGATATTGGATGGGTTGTCGAGAGACATCTAGTAGATGGAGATGTAGTGCTATTCAATAGGCAACCGTCTTTACATAGAATGAGTATGATGGGACATCTTGTGAAAGTTATGCCAAACCGCACATTCCGGTTTAACCTTGCAGTTTGCCCCCCATATAATGCGGACTTTGATGGAGATGAGATGAATCTCCATGTACTGCAGAGTGAAGAGGCAAGAGCAGAGGCAAAAATTTTGATGTTAGTACAAGAGCATATTTTATCCCCAAGGTTTGGGGGTCCAATTATTGGGGGCATACATGATCATATAACTGCAATGTTCCTGCTCACACATAAAAATCCAAAATTCACAAAGGAACAGGCAATTCATATGCTCTCTTACTTAGATTATGATGAACTTCCAGAGCCACATAAGGATGAAAATGGAAATGAATTTTACTATGGCAAAGAATTATTCTCTCTAATTTTACCAAAGAATCTAAATATGGAATTTAAGAGCAAGATCTGCGACCCTTCTGTGTGCAATAACAAATGTGTGTATGAAGCTTGTCCAATAGATGCCTACGTTGTCATACGTGATGGAAAGCTTATTTCAGGCACAATAGATGAAAATGCAATTGGTTCAATGAAGGGAAAATTACTTGATAGAATAGCAAAGATGGGAAGCGATGAAGCGCGTAAGTTTATAGACAACATGACCAGATTGGCTGTTGGAGTAATATCCTATCGTGGCTTCACATCTGGCATAGATGATGAAGATATACCTGAAGAAGCGATTATTCAAATTCACGAGATAATAAAAGAATCGATTAAGAAGACGGATGAATTGATTGAGTTATACAAGCAAGGCCTTTTGCAACCAGCTCCGGGAAGGAGCATAGAAGAAACATTAGAGATGGAAATAATGCGCGTTCTTGCCCATGCGAGAGATGAGGCGGGTAAGATTGCAAGTAAGCATTTGGGTTTAGAGAATCCATCAGTTATAATGGCAAGGAGTGGAGCTAGGGCTTCTATGCTTAACTTATCCCAGATGGCCGGCTCTATAGGACAGCAATCGGTAAGGGGTCAAAGATTGCATCGTGGTTATCAAGATCGTACGCTACCGCATTTCAAGCGTGGTGATTTAGGTGCTCTAGCAAGGGGATTTGTAGAATCCTCTTACAAGAAAGGATTGAGTCCAACAGAGTATTTCTTCCACTCAATGGGCGGACGAGAAGGTTTAGTGGATACGGCAGTTCGTACATCTCGCAGTGGTTATATGCAAAGAAGATTAATTAACGCACTTGAAGATTTGAAAGTTATAGAGGATAGAAAAGTTGTAGACACTGCAGGAAATGTTGTACAGTTCCTCTATGGAGATGATGGGGTAGATCCAACTCGCAGTTCAGGTGGAGAAAATGTGGATATGGATGAAATCCTAACGGATGTTCTTGGGGACAAGTATCTTTTAAGGAGGAGGAAGTAAATGAATCTACTCTGGAAAGATAAAATTGAGAATGTTGACAAAATAAGGCTCAATGCTCCAGTGTATTATGCAGTAGATTTTGAAATTAAGAAGAAAATAGAACTTCCAACGTATGGGTATATAACTCTTAAAGGCTCTGAAGCAAATTACAGGGTAAAAATAAGTGAAATAAAACCCTACGAGAATATGAAAGGGATAATAAAGAAAACAACCAAAAAGTTAAAAACGCTACTTAAGATTGAACAAATTCAGGATATATCCGCAATACCCATATCTGAGTTCAAGAAAGAAGATGGAACCTATCTTAAAAGAATAACAAAATTCTCTTATGGAATTCTAGAGGAGCAAGGAGAGATAACTCTAAGAAAGTTTGAAAAGATGAGTGATGAAGAGAAGAAGCTTATGGAGGATGTTGAAAAGAAGTATGGTGTAAAACTGCCCTATTCCATAATTCAAAAGTTAATTAATGCAAAAGAGGAATTCTCCTTAAAAAAAGCGGAATTTAATAAAGTTGTAGAGAGAGCAGTTGAAGTGTACAAGAAGAGAGAAGTTGATCCTTACGAAGCAGTGGGTATTGTGGCGGCTCAGAGCATTGGTGAGCCAGGTACTCAGATGACTCTTAGAACTTTCCACTATGCTGGTGTGGCAGAGATGAATGTTACTTTGGGCTTGCCTAGATTAATTGAAATAGTGGATGCAAGGAGTATGCCTTCTACTCCAGTTATGCAAATTTATTTAAGAGAGGGAATAAGGGAAGATGAAGATAAAGTTAAAGAAGTAGCTAAGAAAATTGAGAGTACAAATATAATTGATATTGGAAATGTTATAACAAATATAGCAGATATGTCCGTTGTTATAGTTCCAGATAAAAAGAAAATGGAAAATAGGGGGATAAAGAAGGAGGACATTGTTGAGAGCCTGAGCAAGCTGAAGCTTCAAAAATTAATGGTGGAGGTTGAAGATAATAGAATAAAGCTAAAACTCTCTGAGCCATCTTACAAGAAATTGTATCAGCTTACGGAAAATGTAAAATCTCTAACTCTTCGGGGCATAAAAGGCATATCAAGGGCAATAGTTAGAAAGAGTCAGGATAATACCGAATGGGTCATATATACTCAAGGTTCAAATCTTAAGGATGTTCTAGATATAGAGGAAGTGGATGGAGCAAGGACTAGAACTAACAATATAATTGAAATTGCAGATGTGCTAGGCATTGAAGCTGCCAGAAATGCTATTATGGAAGAGGCAATTAACACCCTGCAACAGCAGGGCTTGAATGTGGATATTCGCCATATAATGCTCGTTGCGGATATAATGACTTATAACGGCACGGTTGAGGCAATAGGCAGACATGGAATTGCAGGCGAAAAGGAGAGTGTTCTTGCAAGAGCTGCATTCGAAATTACCGCAAAGCATTTATTAACTGCAGGAGTACTTGGTGAAGAAGATAATCTCAGAGGTGTAGCCGAAAACATTATTGTTGGGCAACCAGTTACCTTGGGTACTGGTGCAGTAACTTTAATATACAAACCAAAAAAGAGGTGAGTTGAATGAATAGGGAAGATATAAGAAAAGAGATAAAAAAGATACTTGATAGCGGAAAAGTTTATTATGGAATAAAGCAAGCCAGAAAAGCTGTAGAGAAAGGAGAGGCAAAATTGTTAATTGTGGCGGATAACTGCCCGGAGAAAGAGGAAGTTCAGAGCTGGAACATACCAAAAATCATATTTGACGGAGATGGTATAGAACTTGGAGCTCTTTGTGGAAAGCCATTCAATGTTTCAGTGCTTACAATAGTGGATGAGGGAGAGGGTAAGTTACTGCATATGGTGAAATAATGGTAAACATCAAATTTGACGCGCAAACGCTTCGTTACATATCTATCTTTGAAGCAGCCACCAATGCCCAAGTTAAGGATTGCATCGAAAGTGATAACCTTGTGGTATTTGTGGTGTATCCTAGAAATCTGAGAAAAGCACTTGAGAACAACGGTTCAAAGATTCAAACAGTTCGCAATCTAATCAAGAAAAATGTAATGGTGGTAGAATACTCTCCGGATATCGTTGTATTTACCAAAAACATTTTTCATAGATTTCATGTGAAGAATGTAAAAGTTGAAAATGTGGATAACCAATTCAACATAACAGTGTTCGTTGATCCTAAAGATAAAGCAAGAGCTATAGGAAAGGAGGGAAAGAATCTAAAGCTAGCTAAGGAAATTATAGGTAGGCATTTTCCTATCAAGAGTATAGTTGTTTATTAAATCTCTTATTTTTAAAATCTTTAATAATTTTTGTATGATCAAATGCCAGCTCTGGCAGCTCATTTAATGGAAACATGGCAGCATAAGATGCGTCATCGCCCCCCTTCAATTCTCCTCCCAATCTTTTAAGCTCGTAAACTACAGTTATTGTATGATCTCTAGGGTCTCTTTTTGGGTCTGAATAAACTCCAAAAAGCCCTATAACTTCCGTTTTTAATCCCGTTTCTTCCTCCATCTCCCTAACTATAGCATCCTCAGTTCTTTCTCCATACTCCACAAATCCTCCCGGGAGCGCATACATGCCCTTAAATGGCTCTCTGCCCCTCTTTACAAGCAGAATTTTTCCATTTTCAACTAATATTCCATCCACTGTTATTGAGGGCTTGATGTAAGGATGCTTAACAACATAATTAAAAACTCTCTCATATTTTTCATACTCTCTGAGCAATTTTATGCCCTCTTCCGTAATCGTACTTTCTCCACCTTCTTTTCCTCCACGATGAGAAGTTATTATTTTTACCCCCAAATTCTCCTCAATTTCCTTTATTAATCCCCAAGCATGCCTGTAGGACATTCCTAAATTATTGGCTGCTTTTCTCAAACTTCCTGTTTTTTCAATCTCTTTGAGGATTTGATAACTTCCAGGGCCAAAAACATAGCCAGCGGGGGATTCAAACCAGAAGCGGTATTTTACAATCATAAAACTAAATCTCATTCTTCAATTTCAAATTTTCCATAGAAAAATTAAAAAGGGCATTTGCATGGAAGAATGTGGGATTCTATGAAGACCTAGCAAGAATTTTTCGGAAAGGAGAGATAAGGAGCAAGGAGGATTTGGAGAGATGGAAGAGCAGAATTGCAAAAAAGTACAAAATCCCAAATCCCAGGAACTCGGAAATAATGAAGCACTTGCCACAGGATATTGTTGAGAAATACCATAGCATTTTGGTGAAAAAGCCATCGCGCACTCTAAGTGGTGTAGCTGTTGTGGCAATTATGACCTCTCCATTTCCATGCCCTCATGGAAAATGCATATACTGCCCTGGAGGTCCTGATAAGGGCACAGCACAAAGCTATACAGGGCACGAGCCAGCGGCACTTAGGGCTGCACAGTACAATTTTGACCCTTATGAGCAAACAAAGGCAAGGATAGAACAATTGAGGGCAATAGGGCACCCTACGGATAAAATTGACCTCATTATTATGGGAGGTACATTCACAGC
>WAKY01000056.1 GCA_015523135.1 Candidatus Aciduliprofundum sp. | reverse complement strand
ACGGAAATGAAACCTATGAGATAGGAGCAATATGGTGGAACTCAAATAGCAGCATAAAAGAAAAAGCATGGTACACAAAAGGTGGACACACTGAAAATTTGGAGAAGAAAGATTATGTTGTAAATGGAAACAAAATAATATTTTATGTGCCAATATCCCAACTCTCAGAAATAAAGAATGAATATCATTTAACAGTCACCACTATGCATATAGAATACTCCTCAAATTCAATAGTAACCGATACTGCTGATTATATATACAAACCTTATAATTATCCAGAGCCTACAGAGAGCAATTCTTATCTTCTGCCCACATTGGGTATTATAATTGCTATCCTTGTAGTAGCATTGATTTTCAGTGTACTGAAGAAAAGAGATTAATTTATTTTATACCCTTTTTTACGGGCCACATAGTAAAGATAATCTGGATAGAACCTCTCGTCTACTATGATTTCATAGATAACCCTCTTTACTCCTTTCATTGCAATTATTTCCTCCATTATACTGTCAATTTCTTTTATTGATGTACCATAAAATACTCCATAAACCATCTTAGGCTCAGCAAAACTAGATGTTCTCCAGAGATTTTTTATTCTTTTGATTCTACTTTCAAATAGAGGATCATCCGTTTCTATAAACAAAGAGAACCAAAATATTTCTTTGGTAGATGGTCTATTAACAATAGGATATGCCCTACAGATGTCCTCCTCTTTTAACCATCTCCATCTTTTAGATACCGTTTTTGTTGAAACTCCCACCTCTTGTGCCACTTCTCTAAAAGGTCTTCTTGCATTATCTTTCAGGGCAAGGATTATCTTCCAATCCAAAGAGGATAAATCAACTTCCTCTTCTTTTCTATGCTTATAAATTTCAACTCTATACGCGCCAGTGAGCTTTTTTAGATAATTAACCTTATCATTTAGCTCATATTCATCTTGGTACCAAAATTCCCCATAATACCTGCCTCCAAATCCTGCTATAATGTGCATTACACCGCTAAGCTCACTTATTATACTCATTACCTCGTCCCTCTTTTTCCTAGCTCTTATTGAGATTACTGCACTATTGAGAACCTTGTCCATATTAAGAAGGATTGTAAATCCTCGTAATTCTCCTCTTTTCTCCATAGCTTTAATCCTCTTGTAAACAGCTGCATTAGACAATCCAACCTTTTCTGCAATTTTATATATGGGCATTCTTCCATCTTCCCATAAGAGTTTTAGAATTTTTACATCTAACTCGTCCATAAATAGTGTAAAATTTCATCCTTTATTTATTTTCCTATTTTGTAACTTTAAATTAAAATTTTTAACAATATATCCTTTATATTACAATTTTATTTCCTTTTTATGAACAATTATTTAAATATTAGGTTAAAATAAGGAAAATTAGGATATCGCTGGAGGTGATAAAAATGATAGAGATAATGCTTATGATTGGAAAGAATCGAGCCGAAGAGATGAGAAGAAGAAAGTAATCACGCTGACACCCTACCACTTTTTATTTTCTTTGTAATATTTGCAGTAATTTTTTACAGGGCATATATCACATCTAGGTGCCATAGGTCTGCATATTGTGCGTCCGAACATTACCAACAACTCGTTAATATCTTTCCAATATCTCTTTGGCAGGATTTTCATAAGTGCATTTTCTGTTTCCTCCGGGGTTTTTGTTGTAACCCATCCAAGACGATTTGAGATGCGATGCACATGGACATCCACTGCTATAACATCCTTATCATAGCACCTTGAAAGCACTATATTTGCAGTTTTTCTTCCAACTCCTGGCAATTTCAATAGCTCCTCAATGTTATCTGGAACCCTGCCCCCATATTCCTCATCAATAATTTTAGCTATCTCTTTTATTTTCTTTGCTTTTTGCTTGTAAAATCCTGCAGGATAAATAAGATGTGCAATCTCCTCAGTGGGTGCATTCTTTAAAGCTCTTGGAGAGGGATACTTCTCAAACAATTTCTCAGCAACAGTGTAGGTAACTTCATCCTTCGTGCGCTGCGATATTACAGTTGCAATAAGAACTTTAAATGGGTCTCTAGACTTATAAGGGTGCGGAGGTACATTTGCTCTAAGAATTTTTATAACCTCTTCAATTTCCTCCTTTTTCACCATGGCTCATCACTACAATTTATTAAAAATTATCCAATTCTTTTTTCCAAAAAATTTATAATTTTCATAGTTATACCCCTTTTGCAATGGATATTGTCACTTATGATATTTTATATACTGTACTTAAAAAACTCTTGGGGCACAAGCTTGAGGATAGGGACATTAAAGATTTAGCAGAATATGTGATAAATTTTTTTGGATATCAAGATAGAATAATTGATAACATGCTAACTCCCGCAGATAGGGATGTATTTTACTACCTTGAAGAACTGGAAATTGTGAAGCCCATAGAAGAGGAGATAACAATATCAAAAGGAAAACTCTGGCGTATCCATTATTGGATTTACAGAAAGGATAAAATTGAGGAGATTCTAAATCAAGATGTAGAAGAAAAGAAGGAAGAAAGCCCAGAAGATTTTTACAAAAAATTGTTTGAAGAGATGGAAAAATAACAGCAGCCCCGGGAGGATTCGAACCCCCGTCGCGGGATCTCCTCGAAGCCCTTTGGGGGTAAAGCACTTTTTCAAAGGGGCTTCGCCAAAGTCCCGCATGCTTGACCGCTACACCACGGGGCTATGCTCTTGGAGCAAGGATGCTATATTTTTCACATATTTTAATTTTATTTTCCATCCAATTTCTCTTCCATAAAATTCAAAATAATATTGGCTCGAGGGAGCATCTCTTCCTCATACATATCTTTTGGGTAATAATCTCCAAGGACATTCAAAACTGCACCCACAGCTCTTTCTTCCTTATCCTCAATATTCTCCAATTTTGTATACTCTTCCCTAACTCTATTTACAAACTCCTTTTCAAGCTTTATCTCATCGCTGCTATCCTTAAATATCCCATGCTTCATCATATCCACTATGAGCGCCATGCTTAAGTGCTCTACATACTCCTCTAACAGCTTGCAGTATTCTTCGTCCATAGGGGCGTTAGGATTGTTTGGTATAAAAATCTATTCATTTAAGATACTCAGGCAGAAATTTCAGCATATCCTTGTAAATTGGATAGCCAAGCTCGCTGTACTCTTTTGCCTGATATGCCATCTCTGCCTTATCTACCTCCCTAGCTAGCTGGGCTTCTTCAGAATCTCCATAATTGAATTCTATCCAGAGGAGGTATATATCATCAATCTCTGCAATTTCGGCTATTTCCTTTATGGCTTTCTCCTCAATCTTCAATTTATCCATAAATTTCTCACCCTCAGGAGTTATGTCGCCTATCAACGATTCTGCCAAGTCGTGGATAAGAAGCATTCCTACAACTTTCTCTGCATCCAATTCTCTATCCCTTGCTAAAAAATAGCCGAGTAGAGTAGCACGAAAGCTATGCTCAGCAATGCTTTCAGGAGAGGGAATGCCTCGCATAACCCAGCCAGTTCTCTTCATCCTCTTCAATCTCTCCGCATAATCCATAAGTGCACGGAAATTCATAAGGGATTATTGTAACAAATTATTAAATCCATTCTTCAAATTTTGTGTATATTCTCCTCGCATTATCCATTATCCTACACCAAGTATCTCTTCCATATTCTTGCACAATCCATTGGGCCCTTTTAGGCACGGACTCTATTGGCAAAACTGCATTTGGGCGAGAGGGTTCATCCATAAAATCAGTCTCTAGGAGAAAGCGTGTACCTTGAGAGAGAGCCAAGCGAACATTCTTACGGGATGCAATTACAGATGGAAATATGCCAAAATTACGAGAATCTACAACAGGCGGGGAATAATGCTTTATAACCCTATCCTTGGACAGCCCAGCCTTCTCAGATAATTCTGCAAGGTCTTTCCAAGTTTTTTCCGTTGCACTTTCGGTATGAAGAATTACTGGCACATCAAGCTTCTTTGCATACTTCATACTCTCCAAAATAACTTCGTTGCTAGCACTCCATATCTCATTGCTAACATCAAAATGTGGTCTCCCAACTTCTCCAATAGCATGAGCTTCTCCCTCTTCAATATACCTAACTGCAAGCTCCAATCCTTTAATCAAAAATTCTTTTGCATTTTCAACTTTCATTCCCTTGTTAACTAGTTCTACCATATCCACTGGATATGGGCCAATGGTTAAAAGGACTTTTACATTTGTCTCTCTTTCAACAATCTTTTTTAACTTTATAGCATCCTCATATATACGAAGATAATAATTCTCATCAAGAGGATATGAATAATTTGGAACATTAGTTAGATTTATGTGCGTACCTCCAAACTTTTCAAAGCGCTTAACTGCAAGAACGTTTTCACCCTTAAACTGCAAATGCATGTGATTATCAAATACTATCATTCTTACACCTCAAAGATTAACTTTCCATCCTCAAAAATCTTAAAATGCTCACCCAAACCAAGAATTTCTCTAATTTTATCAACACGCTCTTGCATATACTCTTCAAATTCTTCACGCTTATCATCCCTAAAAACCTTCATAGCAGTTTTGTACAGGGATATTTGAAGTTTAACATTAAATCTAATTTTCTCATCAAGATTTGTAAGCTCTACATCCATGAATGTAGGAAATATTTTGAAATATTTAAAATCATTCTACACTATGAAAGCCATTGTTACAGAAGGAGGCAGCGGGCTTTGGATTGTATGAAGAATGGAAGAACAGGATTGGGAAAAGCTTGAAAATATGCTCAATCTCAATATTGTAGACTTACATACCTCACGTACATTGGATTAAAAATTATGGAAAAGAGGTATATTTTAAATGTATCTTCCGTGGATGCCTGCAGAATGTAAAAACTTGAGCGTTTATGCAGCTACTAAATCTTATATAGAGCAATTCAGCAAGAGCTTAAATAGAGAAGAAAGAGAGACGAAAATCTCGTACCTTCTCCTAGGTCCTACAAAAACGAATTTCTTCAAGAACGCAAATATGCTCACCAAGAGTTTTGAGAGAATTATACTAAACCCGGAAAAAGTTGCAAAGTATGCAGTAGATAAAATGCTCAGGGGAAAGGAGAGAATCGCGCCAGAAATGATATACAAATTGTACTGCCTTGGAAAATAAAAATGCCCGAGCCGGGATTCGAACCCGGGTCAGAGGCTCACAGCAGCCCCATTCTTTACGGGTAAAGCCGCTTTCTTTAGAAAGGGGCTTCCGCAGGCCTCCAGGATATCCATGCTACCCCACTCGGGCTTGGAAGGAAATTAAAACACTCATATTTATGTTTTGGTCATCTTTTTCTTTCTCTCCTTAGCCGTATAACCAGTCACTCGGAAAAGAAAATCATTCCATTTCCTAAGCGTTTCTTGGGCTAAGCTACTATCAACCTTCTTGCTCTCTGTCTCAGCAGCCATCTTTCCATTCTCAATCCAAACTTCAATTTTCTCAAGGGCACCAAAAGATGCAAGAAGATGCTCATTCTCCTTTCTAACATCTCCAAAAAGCTCTCTCATTATGTTTTCAATTTCATCTAGAGTTTTTTTATGCCCTCTCTTAAAATCGTACAATCTCATAAAATTAGGAAAAAATAAGAAAGTTATTAACTTTTCTCTTCCTTCGGTTTGGGAGGAACATAGTCCTCTGGTTTAAATAGTACTTCATCCATATGTATTGCTTTATCCTTTTTCTCTCTAATTTGGTAAGTTGGTATAAATTTAAATTCATCTATATTCTCAGTTACAAGTTCATACCTTGGAGTTAATATGAGAGATTTTGTAGGGCAAATATCGGTACAGAATCCACAGTAGCAACAACGGCCATAGTCAATTACAGGTCTCCATTTAAGCCCCTTATTCCCAGAATTCTCGATTTTCACATAAGTTATAGCATTAGCAGGACAGACTTTGGAACATAGCTGGCATCCTATGCAAGTTTCAATATTATTTGAGTGAAAGCCCCTGTATCTCTCTGTAGGTAATTCCAGCCCTTCTATATCAGTATGCTTTTGATATGGATACCTAACGGTATGTGGGGGCTTTGTAAGATGTCTTAATGCTTTAAATGGTTTAGTTATACTCATCTTATCACCTCTCTATATCTGGAGCACAAACATCCAGACTAAATATTGTCTGAGAGAAATCTGCTATATTCAATCCCTTAGCTATAGTTTCTGTAACATTAATTCCGTGGGTATAGGATGGACCACGTACATGAACTCTATATGGCATTTTCCCACCATCACTCACAACAAAGTATCCATACTCACCCTTAGAACTTTCAACACGGGCATAAGCATAGCCTGCTGGAACTTTCCAAGCAAGAGGATTGGGAAGTTTCAAAGTATGGGGTCCTTCGGGTATCTTCTTTATCACTTGCCTTAGAATTTTTATGCTTTGCTCAATTTCCAATCTTCTAACAATCATTCTAGAATAGCAATCACAACCATGACCTAACACATCAAAATCTCCAAATTTTGGATAGTGGGGTATTTCAAAATCCAAATCGGGATATGCTGCATATGGATCCACTTTCCTAACATCATAATCATAGCCACAAGCCCTTAAATTCGGACCTGTAACGCCCCATTCTATAGCTTTATCTTTAGGCACAACTCCTACATCGGGTGCTCTGCGGAAGAATACCTCATTGGCAAATAGGAGCTTATCGTAGAATTCAAGCCTACCCTCAAGGTAATTTAGAACTTTTTCAAGTTTACGCAAGAATCCATCCGGAAGATCCCAGCGCACACCCCCAGGGAATATGAAGATGTGATACACCCTAGCTCCTGTTAATTGCTCAAATAAGTCTAACAGATAATCCCTATCACCTACAGTCCACTGACCCACTGTGTAAAGACCTATGGCACCTGCATATCCTCCAATAGTGAGAAGATGAGAGGAAATCCTAGCCATCTCAAGAACTATTGTGCGGATGTACTTTGCCCTCTCTGGTATATCCCAATCCATAAGGGACTCTACACCCATAGCATAAACTGCCTCGTTTACATCAGGTTCAGGAACACATATTCTTGGAATTAAAGCAACATTCATCTGCCAAGTGCGCCTCTCCATTAATTTCTCAAATCCTCTATGAAGATAACCAGGATGAGCTTCCGCTTTGACAATGGTATCCCCATCAACCCAAAGATGATACATGAAGTTACCAGTTATACCTGGATGCTGAGGACCAACAAATAATTCAAACTCTTTCATTCCTTTTCACCCCCCTCATTTATTAGGGGTACGCTTTCGTATTTCTCTTTCCCGTACTTTACTGTATCAAAATCCTTACGCATAGGTGGCATATTATCCCAATCCTCCAAGATAAACTCACCTAGTCTATCATTACCCTCAAATTCCACTCCAAACATTTCATGTATCTCCCTTTCATATGTTTCAATCTGAGGAAACAGATGCCTTAGAGTTTTATACTTTGGCTCATTTCTTGGCAAAAATATGCTCAGAAATACATCTTCTTTCTCCTCATAACTAAAAAGATGATACACTAACTCAAATTTCTCATCCTTTATCCAATCAATGCAACTGAGGGCTACAAAATGATTAAAACCATTACTCTTGAACTTTATTATGGCTTCTTCAAGCTTATCAGGTTGCACCTCTGCTTTATATCGTGGGAGAGTGTTACCCTTAACCTTAAGATTTTCAAATTTTAATTCGAGATCTTTGAATATATCCTCTGCTTTCATTCATCCCACCTCTTAAATATTCTCATTTGGTTTCTCTTGTACTGGTCATAATACTTTCTGTATCTCATCCAACCATTGGCTTTTCCTTCATCGATATCCTTCATAAGTTTGAGAAATGCATCCATTACCGCTTCAGGCCTAGGCATACATCCAGCTATGTATAAGTCAACAGGTATATACTTATCCAATCTCTTTATGATATTATAGGAGTCCCAGTAAATACCCCCGTTTATTGGGCAGGAGCCAAAGGCTATAACATACTTGGGGTCTTGCATCTGCTCATACACGCGCACTATCCTTTTGAGTGTCTTCGTGGCAACATAACCTGTGACGAGCATCAAATCTGCCTGACGAGGAGTTGCCATGGGTATTATGCCAAATCTTTCCATATCGTAGCGGGAGGTCATAACTGGGGGCATTTCCATTGCACCGCAGCCAGTACAGAAATGTATCATCCACAAAGAGCGTTTTGAAAGCATTCTCTGTATCTTTTTCCATTCTTTATCAGGAATAACACTTGGTAATGGGTTCTCATTCATGGTACCACCCCCATAAATACAGACATAATGTATGCTTGAATCAAGCCCAAGATTGCAATGACAGTAGGCCACTTCCAGTAGAACTTAAATGCCTGCTCTATCCTGAATCTTGGAAATACTGCATTTATAAGCACTGCAATCATCCACACTATAAATATGAAAACAAACCATACAAGATAGTTAACCACATATGCTATTATTCCATAGTGAGCAGGATTTAATACTACACCACCGCCAAGAAAGAGATCCACAAATAAAGTTGTTTCAAGGACTATAGAACCTGCAGAGTAAAGCATCAGCATACCCAAATACTTTCCGCCAAACTCTACCAATGGGCCTGAGGCTATCTCATGAGGTGCAATGGGGATATCAAAAGGCTTTTCCATCATCATACCCTGCAAAGCCAGATCAGCTGCCAAAGCAGATATGGGAAGAGCAACTATACCCCAAGCAAAACTCATCTGTTTTTCAAGCAGAGTAGAAAGAGATGCTGTATTATAGAATATCATAAGAGCCAAAAGTACTAGTAAAAATGGCATTTCATAGGAGAGCATAAGCATCAGGGCCCTCATAACACCCACACCTGCATTAGGATTGGCAGAGGCTCCAGCTCCCAGTGCAAAGCCCAGTGCCGGAATGGCCATTATGTAAAGAAGTAATATCAGATCTCCCTCCCCACTTAACATTTTGTAGCCACCCATAGGGAGGTAAGCTAGGGCTAGAAGTACTCCTGCAAGTGCAAATAGTGGGGCAAAATCAAATATCCAATTATGCTTGATATTAGTTTTCTTAGCCAATAGTTTACCTACATCCAAGAAATTCTGATAAACTGGAGGACCAACCCTATTCTGAACTCTAGCTGTAACCTTCCTAGCAATACCCATAAATAGTAAACCTATCACTACTGCAAGGAAAAGATAAAGCGCAACAAGTCCTGCTTGAATAAGCCAGTCAACTATCATAGCAACCACCACCCTATTATAAGAAATATTAAGAAGGCAATACCAAGGTAAGCAGCATAGTCCTGTGGATTTCCAGTATATATCTTCTTAATCTCATAGAAGCCATCCACAAAGAATTTGCTGAATTTCTCATAAGCTCTATCTACGCTGTACTTGAGCATTGGCGCCCATGTGTCCTTCAAAGGTTTATAATAATTGTGAGCAGCATGAAGTGCAACAGAAGATGGCGCTTCACCAGCAAAGTAATTATCATACTGATTCACAACCCTGGCCCTTTTCATTATAAATATTGCTACAGCTACAAAGAATAATACCATAAATGCAATCCAAAATGTTGCCATATTTGCTCCACCTATAGAAGAATAGTAGGTGAATTGTGTATAATCAATAGGTTTCAATCCGGTATTGGTAAGGACATCATTTATCCATCCAAGTATCCAGCCGGGAACTATTGAGAATATGAGCAGAGGAAGCATTAGAATAAACATGGCTGCGAGCATAGGTGCGGGTGCTTCCTTAACTTTCTTATGCTCCTCTTTTAACCCACCCAAGAATATTCCATACAATATGCGATATGAGTATAAAAATGCACCCACAGATGCAATTAGCATTAAAGGTGCAATTATAACAAATTTTTTCTCTATGGCTGCCTCGTAGAGCATCCACTTTGAGATGAATCCAGATGTTAATGGTATGCCCGCAAGACCGAAGATGGCAAATAAAACGAATAGGAATGTGAATGGCATCCTGTATCCAAGCCCTCCCATTTCGCTAATCTTGTACTTACCTGTACGATATATCACAGCTCCAGCTCCCAGAAACAAGAGAGATTTAAAGAAAGCATGGTTGAACGCGTGGAACAATGCACCCCCAAGGGCTAGAGATGTACCTAGTCCAAGTCCAACCATGACATATCCAAGCTGTCCAATGGAAGAGTAAGCTAGCAATTTGCGGATATCATCTTGGAAAATTGCCAATATTGTGCCAACGAATGCAGTTATGGCACCCAAAAGTGCAAATGGATAACCGAGAAGGGAAACTCCGCGGAATGTGCCAAAGGAATCTAAAATGCCTACGCCTGCAATGGAGTACATGCTCATATAAATTCCAAATGTACCAAGCTTGCTCAATCCTCCAGATAAGAAGGATACAAATGGCTGTTCAGAAGAATAGGCATAAGGTGCCCATACATGCAAAGGTATAATGGCCATCTTTACTCCAAACCCTAAAATTAAAAATACAAGGATCCAAGCCCATGCATAATAAGGTATTACACCAGAAAGAGCATCCTCGTAGAGAAAGCTTCCCGTATAATAGTAAATTATACCAATGCCCATTATTATGAAATATGCAGAGAGTACTCCGAAGAGCAAGTATCTTCTAGCATACTCACCAGAAGTACGGAGAATTAGGACATAAACGGACCAAGACATAAGCTCCCAGAATAAATATAAGCTAAGGAAATCTCTAGAGAGAAGAACTCCATTGGCTCCTGTAAATCCTAGAAGCATTAATGTTGAAAAGCCTCCAGCATTCTTTAAATCTGCACTAACTGCAAATAAGAGAGAGGAAAATATAACGGTGTTTATCATCAACATGAAGAACCAAGTGGTTATATCGAATGTTAAATTCAATTTTACACCTATGTCCACGGTGTAAGAACCGAAGTTTCCATACCATACATAGAGAAATATCCCTGTTATGGCTACAAATATCAAAGCTATAATTGGGGCATATTTTCTACCAAAATAAGATAGCAAAGCACCCACAAGAGGAAGCAGTATAAATATTCCAAAAAGAGTTAGGGCATCCATTTTAGGCACCTCCCGTTATAAATGCGCTTACATGCTGTAAAACGGCAAGTATGGGTTTTGGATACACACCAATAAGCACTATCAGTATAGCCAAGAGTATAAGAGGTATGTATGTAGCTGCATCTGGTCTTATTACCCTGTTACCTTTCTCAAACACTATTTTTATGAATCTTGCATAATATGCAACCTCCACAATACTGGCAGCCAAAAAGAGAGCTATGATAGCGTAGTAACCTTCTGAAAATCCACCCATGAGAATGAAGAATTTACCATAGAAGCCTGCAAAAGGTGGCATACCCATTATAGAGAGAGCACCTATTAAAAGTGGTATACCAACCAATGGATTCCTCGCCATACCTTTCATATCCTCTATCTTGTCGCTTTTAGCTGCATAGATTAGAAAACCAGCGGCTATGAATAGCAGTGCCTTTCCAAGAGCATGAGCAATCATTTGATAAAATGCGCCTTCAACTGCAAGGGTTGTACCTATTCCAAGACCCATTATTATCATTCCCATCTGACCTATAGATGAATAAGCTAACATCCTCTTGAGATTCTTTTGTGTGTATGCTATAAGCTCTCCAAAGAATACTGTAAGAAGACCCATTATAACTACGAACCACAAGAAATTCGTGAATGAAAACATTGTAAATATAACTCTCGCAAGAGCAAATATACCCGCCTTCGCAGGCAACGATGCAAAAGCTGCACTTATTGGATTAGGTGCACCATCGTATACATCTGGAACCCATGTGTTTAGGGGAAACATTTCAGCTTCAACGCCAAATCCCAGAAAGAGAGAGGTGAACGCAATTATCTTCACATAGGGATCCATTGTACCTATTCTTGCTGCAATATCCAGCATATTAAGGGTTCTTAATTCTGAGTATATTAAGGTTATACCTAGAAGAACAAAGGTACTTCCTATGGAGCCAATTATCACATATTTCATAGCACCCAAAAATCCTTTCTTATCTTTGTTGTAAGCTGCAAGACTGTAAGAGGCTATTGATGTTACCTCCAAAAATACGAATAGATTGAAAAGGTCTCCTGTAAGGACCATACCTGTAGAGCCCATAACCAAGAGGAGATAGAGCATTGAGTATCTAACAATAGGTTCTTTCTCCACTTTTAAATTATAAATTGAGATTATAAATGCAACTAAATTTATAATAAAGGCAATTATTGCACCTAGAGGCCCTACCATGAGAACTATACCCAAAGGTGGCTGAAAACCACCGATTATATCAAATACCGGGTGCTGAAATACCTCAAGGAGTAAAAGGCCAGCAAGTGTGGCATTTAGGGCTGTGGCAAATATAATCAAGTACCTAACCCATTTTTTACTCCAAAGACCTATGATTGGCGAGAGAAATGCAAAAAATAGAGGAAATGCTATCAATAGCACTGGCCTAATCATTCTTCCACCCCCATTATCTCATCAAGTTCCAAAGTCCCTGTTTTCTTGTATATTCCTATTGCTATAGATAACGCAAGAGCCATAACGGATACACCTATAACGATGGCAGTGAGCACCAAAGCTTGGGGAATTGGGTCCACATACGGGCCAGGTACATTCTCTATAGGTGCAGTGGCATTTTTAACATATCCGACAGAGATGAGAAGAAGATTCACACCAGTATCCATTATGTCCAAACCAATTATTATCTTTATGAGATTCTTCTTTGCTATAACTATATAAATTCCTATTACAACAAGGGATATAGAGCCGAGGTAGTAGTAAGGGATCATTCTCTCACCCCCATCATTGCATCCACGATACCTGTTAGTTCACTTCCCACCTTAACTCCTATGGCCACATATATAACTGGTATAACACCTGCGCTGAATAGATATGTTGGCAATCCAAATGGCAAGAAATTATAGAGGAAGTAACCTGCTATAATAAGACCCAGAAGGCCAACAATAACAAAGGTCAAACCCGCAAGGCTTTCAGAAACATTCAACTTTTTGTGCTCCGCATGGAATTTTGGATAGGCCAAATAGAGCAAGAGGAATGATGAGGCAATCACTGCCCCACCAGGGAATCCTCCACCTGGAGTAAGGTGACCATGAATGAATATGTATGCACCAAATAGAATTATGAAACCGAATAGAAGTTTGGAGCCTGTTTCTACAACAGCATTTGACCTCCTAACTTTTCTCTTCACCTTATCCTCTACATACATCAAAGAGCCAACACCAGTTGATGCTAAAAATAGTACAGTAACTTCACCAAGAGTATCAAAACCCCTGTAATCTACCACAACTGCAGTTACCATATTAGTGGCACCGGTATCATTCTTCCCATATGTTAGATAATGCTGTGGAAGAGACATGTTTGATGTTTGATTTTCGATTGGATTATAATAATCTGGATAATTGCTCATTTTCTCTCCAAAGGGTATTTTTGCAAATGCCATGGCAAACACAATAAATAATAAGATTGCAAGAGTAAGAGCCAATACTCTCTTCATTTTTCCCACCTCTTTGTGCTTTTAATTCCAAATATCATCACAGCCATACTCAAAGCTGCACCTATAGCAGCTTCTGTGATTGCAACATCTGGAGCTTGCAGCATATAAAATAGTATAGAAACTACCAAACTCATCACTCCAGAAGCAATTGCAGCTGAAAGTAAATCCTTTATCTCTGCAGCGATTATAGCTGCTATTATCATTATGGTTATGAGGATTAAAGATACTATGGTAAAGAGGTCCAATTTAATCCTCCTCCTTTTCTTCTTTGTATTTATCAACCACACTTCCTTCCCAAAGTTTAACACCATGCTTGTAGCTAGCTCTGGCTAAAGCACTTGCACCTATTGGTGCAGTTAGCACAATAAATGCTGCGATGATTAAGCTCTTGGGAAGCCACCAAAGGTCAATTAATCCCACACCAATCAGAACACTCAGAGAACCTAGTGTAGTTGCCTTTGTGGCTGTTTGCATCCTGTTATAAACATCAGGCATACGAAGCAAACCTATAGAGGCAAGCAGGAGGAAGAAAGTACCTATGCTGATAAATATGTACCCTATTATCTGCAAAATTAAAAGAATTATATCACTCATAGACCTCCCTCCAAGTACCTTGCTAGGGCTATTACTCCTACAAATGCTAAAACACCATAAACAAGAGCCACATCCAAATATATGAACCTTTGGAAGAAGTAACCAAGGAGAACTAAGAGAACTATAGTTATGTTTGTCAATATATCCAATGCTACCGCTCTATCTGGCGCTGTTGGACCCTTTATAAGGCGAATAATAGAGAGAAAAGCTGCTACGGAGATCAACGTTATAAATACTGCACATATGTCAATTGAACAATTCATTCAAACACCTCTTTTAGGTATTTTTCAAATTCTCCTTTTATTATATCCCCAGCTTTCTTCTCATCTTCACTGTGCACATATATCCAATGAATGTAATATTTATCATCAATAATCTGCATAGTCATAGTTCCCGGAGTAAGAGTTATTGAATTCGCCAATGCAAGCTTTCCAACAGGATTCTTTAAATTAGTTCTTATCCTTACAATACCGGGCTTTATAGGTCTTTTAGGATGCAAAACCCTATACGCTACATCAAAATTTGCTTTTATCATAGCCCATACAAAAACAGGAATATACTTCAAAAACCACCAAATTCTATGAGGAGCTAAATTATACAAACCCCTCTCGGATAAATGCTGATAACTAAAAGCCGCAGCAATGAGAGATAAAACAACACCCGCTGTGAATTCTTGCAAAAATTGCTCCTCTTTAATCCCAGGTGAAAATGTAAGCCCACACCAAATTATAAGGAATATCAGGAAGGCATACACGAACCGGTTCGCATTGCTTACCTTTTTCAAGTTACCACCTTCTTTAAGGCTTTTTTCTCTCCTGTAATCTCTAGTTTTATATTTAACTTTATTTGTTCGATTTCCGAACCACTAAAAAGGAAAAATTAATTTATTAGTTTGTTCATTCACCAATCCCCAATGGGGCCGTGGGGTAGCTTGGTTATCCTACCGGCTTTGGGAGAGGAACCACCAGCGAGTTCCTTTACTTCCTGCAACCCTCCAGAAAAGCCGGTGACTCCGGTTCAAATCCGGGCGGCCCCACCATT
>WAKY01000055.1 GCA_015523135.1 Candidatus Aciduliprofundum sp. | reverse complement strand
ATCTGCCTATACTTCCCTTTACCTTGCTTTGAAAGAATTATCAAAGCTAATGGCACCTTTTACCCCATTCTTTGCAGAATATATATACAGCAATTTGTGGGGAGAGAAAGAGAGTGTGCATCTTGAAGAGTATCCTAAGATGCGCAAAGAGCTTTTGAATAAAAAGTTGGAAGAGGAGATGAATGTTGCTATAAAAATTGCAGAGGCAGGTAGAAGAGCTAGGCAATTGGCAAATATAAAACTCAGACAACCCCTGGCTTCAATGACGGTAGTTGCAGATGAGAAATTCCACCCCACAATAGAGAAGTTTTTGGATGTTCTAAAAGAAGAGGTTAATGTTAAAGATATAAAAATCAAATCTTCAGCAGGATCGATTGTAAGCATAGAGATTAAGCCAAATTACAAAGTTCTAGGTCCAAAGTTAAAAGGAGATATGAAGAAAGTCCTAAAAGAGCTTGAAAAGGTCGCCGCGGAGGAAGTAGCTAAGAAAATAAAGCAGGGAATTGAAGTTGCAGGGTATGTGCTTAAAGAGGAGGATATAAATATTGTGGAAAAGCCAGCTCAAGGTATACTTGCAGTAGAAGTTGAAGGATTGCCCATGGCAGTTTACCTTGATACGAATATTACGGAGGAATTGCGCTTAGAGGGCTTAGCTAGGGAGATAGTTAGAAGAATTCAGGCAATGCGCAAGGAGATGGATTTGCAGTATGCGCAGAAGATAAGGGCATTCTATGTGGGAGATGAAGAGCTTAAAAAAGCTATAGATGAATTCAAGGATTACATAATGAGAGAAACGCAGAGTATAGAGCTCAAAGAAGGAGAGGAAAAAGGGTATGCGAAAGAGTGGAATATAGAGGGTATGAGAATAAAATTAATTCTTGTTTCTTAATTTTCTAATTTTTATTATCCCTACGAGTAAGACAATGAGCAAGGTGATTAGGGCATAGAATATATAATTGTTGAAATCTGGCAAGAAATCCTCGTTGTCCCCTATTCCATCTCCATCGCTATCCTTCCATTCTTTTGGGTTATTTGGAAAAGCATCTATATTGTCAGGCACACCATCTCTATCTGAATCAACAATACATCTTATTGTAAGCTTTTTAATTTGATAATTTCCAGCTATGTCCACTGCTTTTATTAGAATTGTATAATTTTCCTGTTTTGGATTCATTACTGTATAACTTTCATTCATCCCAACATCAATCCATTTTCCATTATTTATCTTTATAGCAAAATATGCAATGCCGATATTATCCTTTGCTAACCAGCTAATTGTGAGGTTCTCGTATTTTATATTAACTGTGGAATTGCTTTGAGGGCTTATAGAGTATATTTCGGGTGACTGCGTATCTATTGTAAAGCTTCTTTCCTTGTATGCAAAATTTCCTGCATTATCTATAACTTTGATATGAATTGTATGGAAGCCATCTGTTGCAGAGATTATTGTCCCATTCCCCTTGATTCTTTCCCAAGTGCCATCATCTATTTTCAAATAGCAGCTGCTTATTCCAGATAGGGAATCTGAAGCATTGAAAAGCACTTCAAATTTGCTTGTGTTTAAAATTGCATTTTTTTGAGGGTAGATTATCTTTAGGGAGGGAGGTGTAGTATCTACCAAGATTGTGAGTTCTGAAATATTATAGTTTCCAGCATTGTCAACGGCTTTAATGAATATGCTATGTTTTCCATCTTCCAAATAAATTTTATAATCTTTTTGAAGCCCTATATTTATCCACCTTCCCTTATCCCATCTTATTTCAAAATGGTTTAGGCCGCTTTGAGAGTCATTTCCATCCCAAATTATCAAGAAGTGGCTTTTATTCACTATGGAATTATTCTCTGGAGAGCGTATTTCTATCCAAGGTTTGATATTGTCTGCAAATGCGCTTATCTCCTCGCTTAATATGGACTCTCCAGCATCGTTAAATGAGCTTATAGCATAGTAGTACTTGATATTGGGAGTTATATTGTAATCGCAAAACTCGGTTTTATTTCCTTTGAGCTCATATGCGATGGATAAATTTGATTTCTCTGTGCCTCTATAAATTCTGTAGCCCATAATTGAAAGGCCGCCATTATCCACTGGAGCAAGCCAAGAGATAAAAATTGAGTTTTTGCCTATTTTTGCAGTCGGAGATAGGGGTGGTGAGGGAGGATAGTAAATAAAAATTGAAAGAGATGCGTTGTTATTATCCTCATTTATCTCCTTTATCTCGTTGATTTTATCCACATATACTATTATTCTATGCTCCCCTCTAATTCTAGAAGTATTCCAAACTATGCTTGCTTCTTTACTATCTCCTTTAGATATGTTTCCTAGGGTAACAAATCCTATTTCTTGCTGAGGATAAGGAGTGTCAAGATATACATTTGCAGTGACATTCTTTGCATCCTTCATTCCTATGTTGTGTATAGTGAAGGATATTGTTACATTCTTTCCCTCTATGGGCGAAGCGCTTAATTTTATATCATCCTTTGAAATCGTTAAATCTGGTAAAGGTGGAGGAAGTACGCGGAGAGTTATATATCTATTCTGAGAGTACATGTCTCCATCATAAGCTCGCACAAATATGTAGTGCAATCCCACACTGAGATGCGTAGTGTTTATCTTATAACTCCATCGCTCTCCGCCGATCTTGAACCAAGGCCCTTTATCAATTTTCATCTCTACATATTTTACTGCATTTTCATCTCTAGCTATGCCATAAATCGTTGTTTCATCACCCCATTGAAGTGTTATATTTTTTTCACTCTCAATTTCGCATGAAGGTGCCTTGTTTGTATCATCCTTTTTAATATTGTAAACTTGGTTTAGCATTTCATCCCATTGATAATCATTGAAAATTGAGAATGCATATATTTGCTCTGGATTAATTGTCTCAGCCATCATCATTTTTCTTCCATTTGTATCAGAATCGTAGTATGCAATAACACTCCTGCTTGCATTCTCAACCATACTATTTGCCCAGTATCTTATATTTTCATCGTTTACATATTTTAATACTTCTCTTGCAAGATCGCCGAGGTCCTTCCCAGAATTCCAATATTTGCCATCTGCGCTTGCAGCATTTTGAAAAGCCTCTTTAATTTCCGTATTATTAGTTCCTGCCTTTGCCCTAACTGCTTGGGCGAATTGGTTATAGGAGTTCATAAAGAATTCTAAAGCTGTTGTGTTTATTGCAGCCATGGTTGAGATTGATAGATGCATATTCTCATCATCAACATGCTTCACAAAGTATTTTGCAAATTCCTCTGAACTCATATTTGGGTTGGATGTTAATCCTTGCAAAATTGCATTATAATCCCATCCATCATTTCCTTCTGTGTGCTCTGAGGCCACTATTATCTTTGTGGCGTTTCTGATTTCATAGTTATCTGCACCTGCATTCATAAGGCAAGCATCATACCCCCATATATCTACCCCTCCTATTTTCTTTATCTCTTCCGCTGCGTAGTGTAAATCTTTAAGGGATAAATGCGAACCAGAGGTTTCGTCCCACATGGCTCCGCTGTAATCTCCGCCATGGTCCCATAAATCTAGGAAATAATGCTGGGCAGGATAGTTCTTTATAGTCCAAGTAACGAAATTTATAAGCGTATCTGGATTTCCCATATCAAGCTCATTCTTCATCCATGGGGCAGATAGTTCATCATAGCTCCCATGCTTAATTTTGATTAATTTTGTATCTCCATTTCCATTTTTGTCCCAGAGAACTATCACATTCACATATTGGCTATCTTGATATCCCCTTTCCATCTCACTTAAATCATCCTCGGTTGCATCTGAGAGCGAGTTATCTCCATCCATGTAAACCATAAAAGTCCATTTCGTATCGGAGCTTAAGATAGGAGAAGAATAATTGTAATTCCTTAAGGTGTTCAAAGGTTTTTCTTTCTTTTCTTCCCTTAAAATATACCACTGGTGCAAATTGAGAGAATTGTAAGTTTTGAAGAGCCAGAATTTTTGGCTCTCCATTTTAATTGTTACTGAAAATGAATGCACATAAATCTCCCTGATTGGATAATTCACATCTGCAATTTTAAAGCTCTTAATCTTCTTTCCAAAAATTGTAAGCCAAAGGGATGCTCTACCGCTCCAGAAAACAAGAAGATTCGAATTCT